>CAZMNG010000456.1:0-4440 GCA_964567505.1 uncultured Chthoniobacterales bacterium | reverse complement strand
CCCACAGAATGCGCCAATCCGGATTCTGGAAATTCAAAGGATACACATCCTCGTATTTCTTAGGGGGATTCTCCGCGTATTTAATCGTGCCGTCCGGGCGGTGAAAAAACCATTCGGGGTGTTCTTTGACATAAGGATGATCCGGAGAACAGTTAATCACGAAATCCAGGGCAAATTCCATGCCTCTGGTTTTGATTTCTCCCACCAGCCAGTCGAAATCGTCCAACGTACCCAGCTCCGGCTCAACTGCTTTATGGCCGCCGAATTTGTTTCCAACGGCGTACGGCACACCCGGATCCCCGGGCTCACTTGTAACAGAATTGTTTTTTCCTTTTCTTGCCGTGAATCCGATCGGGTGGATCGGCGGAAAGTAGATTACATCGAATCCCATGGCCTTTGCGTCTTCGATGCGCGGTATGCAATCCCGAAATTTTGATCCCGAATTTGCTTTACCCTCTGCGGAACGCGGAAAGAATTCATACCAAGCCGCAAACAGCGCCTGGGGCCGATCGACAATCACTCGAAGATACGGTTGAAACTCAGTGCTCAGCGACGGATCGGGCCACGCAGCCATCAGACTGGATAGCTCCGGATTCTTCGCCAACTGAGCCCCAAAATGCGCATCAGCGTTTTTCAGTTGCTTCGAAAAATTAAGCAGTTGCTCTTTATCTTGTTTGAGCGTGGCTCGAGCCGCAGCCTTTTCGGCAAGAATAGAACCCTTGTCCAGTTCAGTCCTCAGATCCAGGTTCCCAGCCCCATACTTGTTGGCGTATTCAACTTGCCACGACTCGAAAACGTCTTCCCATGCCTCGACTGTGTATTCGTGTTGTGCGTTCTCAATGAAGTGACAGGCAGCCTCCCATCGATCGTTTTCTGTCTGCGCCATCGGCGTCTGATGCCAATCGGGCTTTCCTATTTTGCGCCATTTCAGCACAACGCTGAGCTGATCATGGCCATTCTTGGAGACATCGGCCGATACTTTTAGTTCCTGTCCAATGATTCTTTTGACCGGAAAGCGACCGCCGTCAATACACGGCTCCATGTTTTCGATCATAACGGTCCGTTCCAGGGTAGATTCTTTTGTACTCACGAATGCGAAATCTCAGATCGAAGTTCAGTTCGGGATCATAGCGCCTTTGGTCACCATAACGACGCCGTCTCGGATGCAGTAGTTTTCGACATCCATGTTCGCCGGTTTACCATTTGGCGTGATCACGACTCCTTCCCCAATCCGAGCGTTTTTGTCGATAATGGCGCCCTCAATGTAGCAGTGGCGTCCGATGCCAAGTGGTGGAACGTCCGGCTTCGGTTCCCAGGCTTCTGCCTGGTAATAGCCTGCCCCCATCAGGACCGAGACATGCTCATGCAGCAGGTCTCCGTAATCCATGCGGTAGAGATGATCGCCGCTCAGGACGAGGTAATATTCGTAAGGGCGCTCCAGAAAGTTGCGGAGGTTCTGGCGCACCGTGTCCGCCGTGCCCTGGTACCAGCGGGCGCCTTCGCGGACCAACTTCTCATTCCCCGGGCAGAAAACGCAGGAGGAACGGCTAGCCTGGCCTGAGCGGTGCGGAAGGGATGCAAACTCGTGTGGGCGCTCCGTTGCGATGATTACCCACTCGCGCGTCGTCGGATCTTGCCTGATTTCGGGCACAACAGGATTAATCGCATCCGGAAGGAAAGGTCAAGTACGGAATCCGCGAGACCAACCGGCCTTCGAGCTCCAGGCGATTAAATAACTCTCGCGCCACGGGTATCTCATTGGTCTTCTGGTCGACCAGAGGTGATGCTCATCGAGCAGCAAAATGACTTTGCATTTAATTCCGGAGAAAGGATATTCTACTTAAGCTTCGCGATCTGCGGATCGATCCAAATCCTCCGCAAGAATGGATCTCACTTTCTGTGGAAAAACAAGTTCTCAACAGGAGAGTGAGAAGTGGGGGGACTGCCACCAGGTTACATCGATCAATAAGCTCCTTCCCGTTAGACAGACCTTTTGATCCCCAATGTCCATCGGTGCAGCTTCCCGGTTAGCTAACCCGGCGAGTTGAAAAAGTAGGCCCTTAAGGCTGCCACCAAACAAATCACCGCCAAAAAAGCGAAACCATGGTAGCTAATATGAGCAAGCCGCGATATCCCTCACTTTATCAGATCAACACGCGCGTCTGGCTGACGCAGCTGGCGCGGGCGCTGCGCCGACCGGCCACACTGGATGACATTCCGGAGGCCGAATTGGAGCGCCTGGCCGAACTCGGCTTCGACTGGGTATGGCTCTTGAGCGTGTGGCAGACAGGGGCGGCTGGACAGCGGGTCTCGCGCAGTAACCCAGAATGGCGCAAGGAGTTTGAGCAGACGCTGCCGGACCTGTGTGCGGAGGATATTGCCGGTTCCGGATTTGCCGTTACCGGCTATTCTGTCCATCCCAACCTTGGAGGTGATGAATGCTTGGCGCGCCTGCGCGACCGCCTTCGGAAGCGCGGGCTGCGATTGCTGCTGGATTTTGTTCCCAATCACACTGGCTTGGATCACCCGTGGGTGGAGGAGCATCCCGAATATTACGTGCCCGGGACCGAGGCTGACTTGGCTCGGGCGCCACAGAATTATACCCGGCTTACGCGGCCCGCGGGCGACTTGATTCTGGCGCACGGCCGGGACCCGTACTTCCCCGGCTGGCCGGACACGCTCCAACTCGACTACAGCAACCCGGCCACACAGGAAGCCCTGATCGCAGAACTGCTAAAGATTGCGCAGCAATGTGACGGCGTGAGATGCGACATGGCCATGCTAGTCCTGCCGGAGGTGTTCGAACGGACCTGGGGCCGCAAAGCACTGTTGTTCTGGCCGAGAGCGACCCAAGCGATTCGAGAGCGAGTGCCGGATTTCTGTTTCATTGCCGAGGCTTATTGGGACCTGGAATGGACGCTGCAGCAACAGGGGTTCGATTACGCTTACGACAAGCGGCTCTACGACCGCCTGCGCGGCGGGTCTGCCCAGGCGGTGCGCGAACATTTACGAGCGGACCTCGACTACCAGAACAATCTCGCCCGGTTCGTGGAAAACCATGACGAACCGCGGGCGGCAGCCACATTCTCCCGGGAAGTTCACGAGGCGGCGGCGGTCATTACCTATCTGTCGCCCGGTTTGCGGTTCTTTCACCAGGGGCAGTTCGAGGGATGCTGCAAGCGCATCTCTCCGCACCTGGTCCGTGCGCCGGTTGAGCCCACCGACGAAGCGCTGCAGCGGTTCTATAAGCGCCTCCTGGCGCTGATCCGGCAACCGACCGTTCGCGACGGCCAGTGGCGCTTGCTCGAGTGTCGGCCGGCCTGGGACGGCAACTGGACTTGGGATTGCTTCCTGGCGTTTGGGTCGGAAAGCGCCAGTGGGGACCGGCTGTTGGTGACGGTCAACTATTCTCCCAACCAGAGCCAGTGTTACGTCACGCTACCATTTCCTGAACTCGCTGGCCGGGGCGTCCAGCTCAAGGACCTGCTGAGTTCAGCAACCTACGATCGCGATGGGAATAACCTCCTCTCCCCGGGACTCTATCTCGACCTGCCGGCCTGGAACTACCACGTTTTTAGGCTGTCTGATTGGTATAAATAAAAGGGGTTTAGCGAAGGGCTAATCAGCGGGACTCGTCCGAGTTATTGACAGGCGAGGAGCAAATGCGGGCGGTCGCGGAGCTACTTCGTCCGGAGCCGACCGTAGATGGGTTCGAGTCAGAGGAGCGCCTGGTGATCTGCGGCATCCCCTGGGAGCGTTACCTAGCCCTCGACAAAGCGCTCGGCGACGATCGGCCCGGCCCGCGCTTTTACTACCTGGATGGAGAGCTCGAAATCATGACGACTTCCAACGAACACGAACCGATCAAGAAATGGATTGGGGACTTATTGGCCATCTATTTCGAGGAAGCCGGCATCGAAATCATGCCGCGTGGTCAAGCCACGATGCGCAAAGCGCTCAAGCAGGCCGGCGCGGAGCCGGACGAATCGTGGTGTATTCACGGGGAAAAAGAGTTTCCCGATATCGCGCTGCTCGAGCGCTGCGTCGCGATCCGTTCGTGGCAGCAGGCCCGTGGTGCGTTTCGCGCCGGCTGCGGCGGCAGCCACTGATTCGTGACGGGGCTGAAGCAGCACGAATGCATGAATCCGCAGGTCAAACCGCGCAGGCATACTCTTGAGCAACTCCAGGAAATGCTCGTTTGCGCGATCGTCGGGAAACAGCTGCCGGCCATCGATTCCACGATTGAGTACGTGATACCAACCGTTCTCCACAGCGACGCGCAAGGGACGACTCAGTAAGCCAGAGTGTCTGTATATCCGGCCTTACCCGTCAAAATAAATGTTGATTGTTGAGATCTGACCCTGATCGCACCTGGTTACTCGGCCGCGAGATGGGCGCCTTTCTCAGCAACGGATCGCTTCATCAGCAACACCAGCAAAA
>CAZMNG010000455.1:0-4448 GCA_964567505.1 uncultured Chthoniobacterales bacterium | reverse complement strand
TTCGGTGCATATTCCTTTTTGACTGGAATCTCGATGCGACCCGCATTGCCTGGGATCGGGACAAGAAGCGTATCGAGAATTTTGTCTGTCTCAATCGAGACCCAGGCGACACCCGGGAACGGAGCTTTCGTCGTCAGCACTGCGGTTTCTCCTGGCGTAAACGGTTCGACGCGCTGGTCAATTTGAAAGCCGGTCTCGTTTTCAACGGGCAGCTCTGCAGGCTCTTCTCCGGTGACGGTTGTCTCGTCGCTGACGAGCGGCGTTCGAACCCCAGGGGCGCTCACCGCAACAACGTAGCGGCCGGCTTGTTGCACGTCGAAACGAATAGTTCCAGATCCTTGCGATTCCTGGGAAGCCATTTTTGTGAATCGGTCGGTATTTCTGTATCGATAGACAAACGGTGCAACCTGTTCCTTGACTGTTTTTGTCACGACAAAAAACAAGTCGGCCTGTAAGGCCACGTCAGTGACCGGTTGATTGTTCTGATCGAATGCCTGGATTTGAACGTGCACAGCTTTGCGTGCGCCTGCATCCTGGGTCGCCTGCACGGCCAGATGTGTCCGGGCAGAGGAGACCGATACGGAGGCGCCGCCTGTGATTGTCTGACCATCGATCGAAGTGACGTCTACGCGCCATAAAACTTCGCAAAGTCCGACCGCGAGATCATTTTCGAATGGTGACTCGCATTCAAGGGACACCCGGCCGTGCTCGTCGAGTTTTGTATCACCTTCAATGGTTTTGGTCGGCACAGCATCGGGATCGAGGCGCGGACCGACTTCCACGTAGGTATTGTAACATTTGAAGCTTTCGTCGTGCGTCTCCGCCGATGCAGTCCACGTTGCCTTCCAGTGCACGTTGGCGCCGGCATTGGGCGCACCATGAAAGTAGGCCGATGAAACAGTGGCGTGCGCTACCGGACCAACCTCGTTTCCGGCCTCCGCGATGACAGAGAAAAGGGGAACGCGGTATTCTTCGACGTCAATTTCCGCCGTTCCCGAATAAGCATCATTTCCAATATTGCAATGGATCTGGTAGCGTCCCGTCCGCGCTTTTTCCGGCACTTCCCACGACGTCTCCCACGCGCCATCCTGAGAGAGGGTCGCTGTTGCTTCTTTGATTACGCGCTGTTCGTCCCCTTCGGTCACTCGCCAGGAAACTTCGCTCGATGCAGGAATCGTAAGATCGGTTTCAGTGGCGTCACGTAAAATGCCCTTGATCTTCACTACCTGCCCGGGACGGTAGAGATTGCGATCAGTGATGATCGCAGCACGACGCAGCTGCGATGCACCAATTTCTTCGCTTCCCGACGTATATCCTGTTCCAGTGTCCAATGAACGAACGACCGGACCAGAGGCGGTATCAGCGATGATCAGAGTAGCGTGCGGTTGTTTAGCTGGAAAAAGCGCCGCACGCGAAAACGTTGCTATGCCATTCTGATCCGCAATTGCACGCTGCAGCTCGATGTTTTCAGCCGTTACAGCACGAACGGCAACGCCGGCAACCGGTTGTGCATCGACCATGCCCGCGATACGCACGATGACCGAATCCGCTGTCCGCTTCTCCGATAAGATATAATTGCTTACGAAAATAATCGATCGGTTGCCGACGATGCGCCCCCCGGGAAGCGTGGAATTCGCTTCGAGCAAATACGGGCCCGAAAACGAGTGGTTGTCGCTCGATTGGCAAAGGATCTCGCGCAATCTCTCCTCTTCGCCGTTGGAGGCATCCACCGTGCCATTACTTACGACCGGAAGCAGGAACGATTCGATAAGCAAATCGGTGGAACGCATTCGCGGGAAACCGGTTCGCGGATCGACCACTGATTGACCAGTGAGCGGATTGATCTGTGGTTGTTCAAACTCGGATACCCGCGCGTTGACCGGACCAAGCTTTTCCAATGGAATCCGCGCAAGTTTCCATTGGAGAGGGCCCGTATTAATTTGAAGGAACGAAAAATGCAGCTCCTTGAGAGCTCGCATGAAAAGCTCTGTTGAGGGAAAAATGATGCACGGATCTTTGGGATGAAATGTTGCGCCCCATTTGGATTGAATCGGCAAGCCGTACCCGCGTTGTCCCTTCAGATCGGGAGAGACCGTAACGACATAATGTTGTGTTAGATCGAAATCCCCTTTTGCTGTGACGACCTGCCCATCGGCGAGCAACACAAGGTTCTGAACAGCCGGCTCGATGCGTATTGTGTCAACAGAAACGTTGCTGGGATCAAACTCATCGTTGAACTTGATTTTGATCATTGGTTCTTCAAGCGCGTGATCGAAGGCTCCGACCCACTCGATTTTCAGCGGAGCAGTCGTTCCGGCTGGAAAGACGCGCGGGTAGGAGAGCGGTCGATGGCTGCCCGCGTCGACAAGGCCATCCACAACCAGATCGTAAGTGCGGTCGACCGGCAGTTGATCTCGCGGTGTAACCCGGAATTCGCGAGTCTCTGTGGAATCATCCTGGTTCTGAATAACATCGACGGGGTAGCGTTGACGCGAGTCACGATCCTGGAAGTACGCGTCTTCGGCGACGTCCGTGAGCGCCACATCATACGTGGATTCGAGTGCCAGTTGTGGCTGGCTGCTCAGTTCGTTGTGGAATTCGAAATCCGCTGTGACGGAGAATTCCGCGGTCGTGAATTCCGCGCTCCAATCTTTTGCAGTTACAGGTTGGCCGGCGAGATCGGTCAATCCCGGAGCAAGAGTGATGTGATAGGTCGTGCCGGCTTTTACCCGTTTGACCGTGAACGTGCCTTCGGTCTGACTCTTCCAAAGAAACTCACCCTCAAGTTCAGGCTGGCTGAGAAAAGGTAACGATTGTTTCGGCATATCAATGGTCGCCGGTGCGATCATCGACGTCGGAAAGGTAAATGTGAGAACAGTTCCGTCTTCAATCTCGCCACTGCTCGGTGCAACGAGAACCGAATCGTTAGCGGGACCTCGATTCGCTGTCTCCGCGCAACGCGCGATCCAGGGAAGCAGCCAAAGCAATATCATGAGTGCGCACTTCATTGTTGCGGCTCTGGCAGCTGCTTCCTGCGTTGCGCGTCGTTGTCGGCGTCGGCAATCCGGCCGATTCGCCTTTCACACTCTTCCCGTTCGAGCAGGGCCACATTTGATTCGCGGATTGCCAGTGATCGGCTTTGACATTCGATGGCAGCATCAAAATTTGCGCGCCGCGCTTCGAGCAGTCCCCGATAATACCAGCTCACAGGATCGCCAGGATTGAGCGACGTGGCTTTTTCGACGTGAGTGATCGCTTCGCCGAGGCGACCGAGAGAGTCGAGCGCGTGCGCCGCCTGAAATTGCGCCGCGGCTGAACCGGGATCGAGCTTGATGCCAACGAGCGCATCGGCAAGCGCAAGAGTGTATTGATTGATCTGGCGCAGCACCTTCGCCCGCGCAACAAAGGGGTCAGCCCGGCCGGGATTTTGCAAAACGAGGCTATCTGCAGCACCAAGCGCACGAAGCGCTTCAGCCGGCACATGATTATTTTTGTCCCGTTTCAGATCATAGCTTACGCCCAAGCCCGCTGCTTCATCACCGCGGCTGAGATCCAACAACGCCTCACCGGCCTGTATCCGTGCACGCATCATCCCGGGAGCCAGTTTCATCGCATGTTCAGAATCCTTCAGAGCCAGATTCGGACGGTCGCCGACAGTGAACAGACGCGCGCGATCCAGCCACGGGACAGGTGCAGCCGGCGATTTGGCAATTTGCGCATCGAGGGCCTTTATTTGGGGTAAGAACTTCCGCAGGAGTTCGAATCGGGGCAGCGCCTCTTTGACAGCCGCGTCGGCGGGATCGATGACGTTCGCATTTTCGATATCGGCGAATGCTTTGTCCCAGGCGCGGAGTTTCAGGTAATCGTTCGCTCGCCCGACCAATCCTGTCGCTGTTTTGCGTTGAGCAAGTGAGCGTGCGCGCAGATCGACCGCATCCTGCCAGCGTTCCGCGGATTCGTATAGCTTGGCGAGTTTCTCCAATGTGTCAGCCGCCTCCGGATCCGCGGCGATGTACGAACGCCAGTAGTTTTCGGCCGATTTGTAGTTTTTCTGCGCCAATGCCAGATCGCCGCGGACATCATCTATTACTTTCGGCCGAGGGTGAACGTGGGCCTGCCACGCATCCAGCGTTGCAGCGCAACGTTTCAGGTCGCCCAGGTCCAGTTGTTTCGTTGCGAGCATTTCCCATGATTGCGAATCTTTTGGGTCCGCGTCCACTATTCGGCGGCTCAACTCGACAATCGCCGGACTATCGGAGGCGTCCTCGGCCGCCTGCAGTTGTTTGCGCAATACCGGCAGATCCGCCTCAGACGCATGAAGCGAAACGGCTGCGATCCCGAGCAGTCCAGGGATCATTAATCGAAAGGGGGGGAAACGAATAAAGATCTTAACGGACCGCCTTTGGAGGCAGCGCCTCAATGCAATCAGGTTTGTGAGCGCGTTCGCG
>CAZMNG010000454.1:0-4448 GCA_964567505.1 uncultured Chthoniobacterales bacterium | reverse complement strand
GCGCGTTGAGTGTCGCCAGCAGTTGTCCCGCCTTCACCGTGTCTCCAAGCTGGACCCAGATTTTAACCAGATGGCCCGTCACCGGTGGGAAGATGTGAACCAATAACGTTGGATCCGCTTCCAGCACGCCGGGTACCGGAAGCTCCGCTTGCACCATTTCTGTTTTCACTGGTTCGACCGAGAGCTTCTCGCGCAGCGCCTGATCGGTAACATGAATCGGCTGACCTGGCATCGGTTGCTGATCATCAGCCAGGAGAGATGGCGTCAAGATCCACCAGGCAGCGATTGTCACGCTGAAGCAGCAAGGAGTCCTGCAGTTCATTCGAATTGATATTGCATAGGTCAGCAAACCCCCTAGCTGCTGCTTTTGTTCGAGATTTCGGATCTTATTCGAGTGAGCTTTGGCTCCCTTTCCGCACCGTGCCTGGAGCAGGATGCTTCGCCGGAAGAACGCTAATTGACCACTCAGACGTGTGGTAAAGAGGATGTAGGTGACAATTTTGTCACTTGACATTTTATGAAAGGCGATCCGCTGGCCTGGAACGGCCCTTCAGGTGCTGCGCCTCTCAGTTGAACGATGGCTTTACATTGGGTGTATCGAGTCATTTCCAGGCTGTAGAGTTGCATGAGCCCGGTTAAGAAAGGCGCGGGCTGAAGATTAAAAAACTTTTATGGTTCATTAGAACTTAACGCGCAACCGCGCAGAAAAGATGTTAATGGGACCGCGATCCTTATTAAAAGCGGGATCAGCCGCTAGTTGATAGTCGAGCGTAATGTTTATACCTTTGAACAGTTCGCAATTGTAGTATGCCTCAACAACGTTTTCGGGACCGTAATGGGGAAGTCTGCCGTCCCCGATCAGAATTCCCAGTCCGCCGTCGTTAAAGTATTCCTTTTGTGCGTGACCGAGGCCGTCCAGCATTTCAGCCACACCTACGGTATCATTTGGACGGGTCCAACCGGTCCCTTTGATTGAGAGCCCGATTTCGAGGCTCTGCGAGACATCGGAGAACTGATAGACCTCGTAGTTTGGGTCCCGCATCGCAAGTCGGAGAAAGCCTCCCAGATCCTTTGTGATCTCTTGCTCGAGGTTGAGCTCCACTCCATAGGTGTACCGGTAGCGTCGAGTGGCGGCCATATCCGGCATTTCTGCCGGGAAGTCTACTACTGCGGCTTTATAGCTGCCCATCGCAGCGCTCTCGAGGTAGCCGAGGAGACGCACTTTTCCCGGGTGATCCCAAAGGGTGTACCGGCCTTCCAGCTCTGCCACCTGTTGCCACGCCCTGAGGTACTGACCGTCCGTCGCGTTCACGTTAGGCAGGCGGGGAATCGTAAATATCCCCCAGCGCGCCGCCCAGGCTTTCTGGTTTAGCTCCAAATATATGCCCTCCTCGTACCCAAGAGAATCTGCAGCGTAGTCGAATGCCAAAGCGTCGACCGCTGCCCAGTTCAAGAAATCGCCTCGGGGATCATGTGCATAAGCATTGTTGTCAAACACATCGGTTACGGCGAATCTCCCTACTTGCAAAGTCAAGCGGGAGATGTCCACTTTTTCGGCAAGTTGCAGTTCGTCCGCATCAAGTTGTTCCTGTTCGCCTCCAAATCCCCAGACCTGACGGAAGAAAATGTGCGGAATATTAAAATCCCCACGAAATTGGCCAACCTTATAGGCCATGGCATTCGAAAAGGCGGCTAACCCATGGGTTTCTCCAAAACCGAACCCTTGGTAATATTCCGGATTAAAATAGATTTCCCCACCGGGCCAAATGCGAGCTGCAAAAAACAAATCGGCCTCGGATGTCTGACGGAAGTTATCATCCGTAGCAAGGCTTTGGGTTCCGCCGTACGGCGAATGAAATCCCGGCTGTCCCTGAATGACTTCGACCGCATCGAAGTGCATCGCCCAATTCTGATGTTCTTCCGGAGCCGCCGGTTCCAGGGCCGGGGCCGATTTCACCGCCTTGTCCACGGATGTGTCCAGAAGCGTGCCCGTCTGGTCCTGGGCACTGCACGAGAATTGGATAAGTAAGATCGCAGCCAGGGCTGCAAGGACCCCGTTTCGCGCTTTTTGGTAGGTATGAGCACCGCGCAACAAGCGGTTTGAATGGTTGTCTTTCATTGGCGATGTTCGTCGTGATTAAAGGTCGTTTCGTTCGAGCAGGTCCAGTCCGCGCGGTTGCGCTACCGGCCGCGCGGCACAGTTCTCTCCCTAAACTCTCCACTTTCAATCGGAGCACACGGCAAGCTGGTCTGTCCGACTTTCCTGCAATGAGCGGCTTGATCGCCGGTAGTCCGAACAATTGTAAGGCATTAACTTGGCACTCGAAAATTCAGATCTTCTACCGGACAAGCGCCTGTCAGATTGGAGTGTTTGAATTCCTCGCTTTAAGCATCAGCACCGGAACGTCGACGCGATGTCGAACATTATCCGCGGTGCTCCCGTAAAGCAGGTCGCTGATGAAACGGTGGCCATGAGTGGACATGGCCACCAGATCACAGCCGCGACATTCGACCCATCGGATAATCTGGTCCGCGGGTTCACCGTAAGCCAGTTCCGCTTCAACTTGGATTCCCGCCACCGCCAGGCGGGACCGGACTGATTCCAGGTACGCTTTGTCGTGCTGGATTTCGGGACTCACTGCCTCGGCGCCAAACAAGCGCGCAGCCCAGCCGTCGGCCACGTGCAGGAGTACCACCGAACTGTGGAACGTTAGTGCCAGTTTGGTCACATGTTCTAAAATTGTCTGATCAGCAGTGGTTGCATCCAGGGCGACAAGAATTCTCTCGTACATAACACGTAGTGATTTTCAGCGTGCTGTGAAAACAGCCATTGCGTCGTGGATTGCCCCTGGCAAACCATAAATATCAAGCGCGGTGATGAGCAGGCAGGAGGTCCAGCCGGCGATGGAGAGAAAGCGCCCGTTGCGATAAGATCCCATTAGCTTCCGGGAGCCAGTCAAGCAGAGAAGCGGAAACATGGCGAGCGGCAACTGGATGGCGAGGACCACCTGGCTGAGGTTTAATAGATCGTTCACCCCGCTGTCGCCGCGCACGCCGATAAGGCAGATCGCGGGCACAATCGCCACCAGGCGGGTGATCAACCGCCGCAGCCAGGGCCGGATTTTCCAATCCATGAATCCCTCCATCACTACCTGCCCGGCCAGAGTCCCGGTGATCGTGCTGCTCTGCCCGCTGGCAAGGAGTGCCAGGGCGAAAAGAAGGCTCGCTGCAGCAGTTCCGAGCAGGGGTGACAGGGTGAGATAGGCCACCTGAATCCAGTCCGCATCCGCGTTGAACGCTACTACTTCGCCGCCAGGCAGTGTGACCTTGTCCTTTCCAAAAAACATCAACGCCGCCAGCACGAGGATGGCGGCGTTTACAAAAAACGCAAGCGAGAGTGCGATAACGGAATCGAGTGTGTTGAACTTGATCGCGCGGCGGACCGACATGTCGTCGGCTTGCAGTTTTCTCGATTGAACGAGTGCGGAATGCAGGTACAAATTGTGAGGCATCACCGTCGCGCCGATGATGCCGATGCCGATAAAAACCATGTCTTTGTTCTTAAAGAATGCTCCCAGATCCGGTGCGGCTGTTGCAGCAGCAACTTCCAGCAGATTCGGTGTGGTCTGCGGTAGCACGAAGATTTCGATGAAATAGCAGACGCCGATCGTTCCGATCAAAACGACGATCACTGCCTCGATCAACCGCATTCCCAGCGATTGCAGCGACAGCAGCAGAAGCACGTCGAACGCGGTGATGATGACCGCTACGAGGAGCGAAATCTGCGGAAATAAGAGATGGATGGCGACTGCGCTGCCCAGGACCTCGGCCAGATCGCAGGCAGCGATAGCGATTTCGCAACTGAGGTAATTCGGCCACCGCGTCCATCCGGGCAGATTCTCTCGGCAAGACTGCGCAAGGTCCTTCCCGGTCACGACGCCGAGTCTGGCGGACATGACCTGCAGGAAAATCGCCATCAGGCTCGCCAAACCGACGATCCAGAGCAGGCCGTATTTGAATCCGGCCCCGGCACTCAAGTCGGTGGACCAGTTTCCGGGATCCATGTAACCCACGCTGACAAGCATGGCCGGTCCGGCGAACGCGAGATACTGCCGCCATGGATGAGCGGATCCTGGCGGAACGTGAACCGTGCTGTGCAGCCCCTCCAATGAACGATGCCTTCGAGTTGGTTTAGCCTCCGGTACAGACTTTGTTGGATCGGCAGGTTTATTCATTGGACGAGGACACAATCAAGGCGGCGTTAGTTCGATAAAAAGAATTTAGAAAAGGCTATGTTCAATAGCAAGACCTAAGACTGATATTTTTACCGGAACGATCCGCTGATCGTCGCGTCGATCAGGGCGCTATGCGTTGCCACTGCACCCGATGGGCCTTTACCGCTGCAAACCCGCATTTCTCACGTCCCGTGAGACATGCGCTCGGAGCTA
>CAZMNG010000453.1:0-4455 GCA_964567505.1 uncultured Chthoniobacterales bacterium | reverse complement strand
GTCATTTGCCCGTTGTCTCAACGGACGTCGCCGGAATTCCGGAGATCGTCCGACGGAACGAAAACGGCATCCTGGTCCCCGAGAAAGATCCGGCTCGATTAGCCGAAGCAATCCGGACGATTGCGGGCAACGCGGCTTTGATGCGGCACTTCGGAAGCGCTTCCCGCAGGATCGCCGAAGAGAAATTCGCCCTTTCCGGGACGGTCGACCAACTGAAACGGCTGTTCGTGAAGCAAGGGTTGGATCTGTAAGAACCAGCTGTCTACGACCCCTACTCTAGGTGTTCCGGAAGCGATTTCTGCCCTATCACGCACGGTTCCCCTCGTACAACCCGGAAAATCGATGTAGGTTCCCCGTGGCAATTTCTGGTTGATTTCCTGGAGAGTCGTTCTTTAATCCCTACCTATGTCGAACGAAAACAAAGCGAAAAGCGCATTCATGAAGCCGGTTCAGCCAGATGCTGCGCTCGCAAAAATTGTCGGTGACGCCCCCCTTCCCAGGACGGAACTGACCAAAAAGCTTTGGGAGTACATTAAGACCAACAAGCTTCAGGAGAAAAAACTCATCAAGGCGGATACCGCGCTCGAAGCTGTGTTCAACGGGAAAAAAGAGGTCGACATGTTCGAACTCACCCGGCTTGTAAATACACACATCGTCAAATAAAGCTTAGAAGGTCGAGCACGTTCTTTGTCCTCCCGATTGCGCACCAAGCCGGGGAGAGTCGGTTAGGTAAGTAGTGTCTTCGCTAACCAAAAAGCTTATTGCGGCGGCTGCATTCCTCGGTGGGTTTGCGATCGCATCGTATTTCTTTCCCGTCGTACCGGCGCTTCAAGCCTTGTGTGCCTGGGTGGGCGGTCTGGGCCCCGTCGGCGCGGTGCTGCTTGCGTTCTTCCTAGGGTTCGGTTCGCTGTTCTTCCTGCCCGCCAGTCCGTTCATCATCGCCGGGTCGGCCGTTTTTGGGTTTCCTCTCGGAGTAGCCGCGGCGCTCACCGGTGTTGCCTTGGGCGCTGCCGGCGGTTTTTGTCTCTCCCGCTGGTTTTTGCGACGGGATGTCGCTGCTCATTTCACGAACAACACGATATTTCGCGCAATCGATATGGCGATTGAGAAAGAGGGCTGGAAAATCGTGATTCTTCTTCGTCTCTGCCCGATCCCGTTCGGTCTGGCAAATTATCTCTATGGTCTTACGGCCGTGCGGTTCCGCGACTATCTCGTCGCGACAATGATCGGGAGCCTCCCGAGCCTTTTGCTGTTCTGTCAGCTTGGGGCAGCCGGGAAAGCCGGGCTCGATGCCATTGCTTCGGGCCAGGCCGGGCACAGCCCGGGGCATTTGGCCCTTCTGGCGATCAGCGCCGCCGCAACGCTCTCGGCCATCGTACTGATTCCATTCTTCGCTCGCAAAGCGATTGCGAAATACGCCAACGTTTCCATCCCGACATCCCCATCGCGCGCAGCCTAACACGTTCACCCTAAAACTCGTACTCCTGCCCCGGCTGAGGTACTACGGCCGTAACGCCGGGTAACTCCGTCGCTAACTTTTTTTCGAACCACGAAACCGCCGGTTGGTCCCCATGCACCAGAACGACAGTCTTAGGAGCTAATCTGCGAATATAGTCGAAGAGCAATTCACGGGGCGCATGCGCGCTGAAATCGAACTCAGAGACCTGGCACGCCAGCTCATGGCTTGGCATTGTCCGGTCAAGCTGAATCAGGTCGCCTTGGCGAGCCGCCTTCAGCCGGCCAGCCGGCGAGTCGGGGTCGGCGTAACCGACAAAAAATGTAGAGTGCCGCGGGTCGGACAGAAAGCGTTCTGCCAGCATATTCGATAGAGTCTTTTCCGTCATCATCCCGCTTGAGAGCGCGAATATTTTACGGCGCCCAATATGCATCGCCGTGATCTCCCGACCGCTCAGCACCTGCGGTCCAACCGAATCCAGCAACTGCAATCCTTCATATTGTCTGGGGGACTCCGACGCCAGCTGATCGTGCACGATCGTAATCTTTGTGCTCAGACCACCGATATAGATCGGGACCCGGTGAAGCTCTCCCTGACGCTTGAACAGGTGGAACATCGTCAGGATTTCCTGCGTTTTGCCTAATGCAAACACCGGAATCAGGAGCGAGCCGCCGCGATCGAACGCCTCCTCGATTGCCTTCAGCAATCGTTCTTCTTCCGATTTCCGCGTGTAGTTTTTGCCAAGTGCGCGATCCCCGCGTGTCGTCTCGATGATCAGGACATCGACCCCTGACTCCGGGAATTCGGCGCCACGCACAAGCGTCTGCTGAAGAAAGTTAACGTCCCCGGTGTAAAACACCGTCTTGCCTTCGCCTCGAAGTAGAATCCCTGCAGCTCCAAGGATGTGCCCAGACGCCCACATCTCAAATGTCAGCCCGTTGTCCGGTCCGGGAACCCGCTCGCCGTCAACGGTCCAGTGCTGCCGGAATCCGACGCTCTGCCAGGCCTTGGCCGCTTGGTCCGCTTCGCGATGCGTAAAGAGCGGGTAGGCCGAAAGTCCAAGTTCTTCCCGTTGCCGAAGCATGACGTTGACCGAGTTATGCAACATGACATCCGACAATTTCGCTGTCGGGCCGGTCATGAAAACCCCCGCTTGCGGCTGTCTGCGCATCAGGACCGGCAGTGACCCGATATGATCCTGATGCGCGTGCGAAATTAAAATGGCATCGAGCGAACCGTCTCTGACCAGCTTATAATTCGGCAGTGCCGATTCGCCCTCTTGCTTCGGATGCAACCCGGCGTCCAGCACCAACTTCTTACCACCCAACTCAAGGAAATAGGAATTAGCTCCGATCTCCGTTTGCCGGGTCAGATTAATAAATCGCATTCTCTTAGAATTTGTACGTCGCCGTCTTCGTCGAAACCTCTCGTGAACCTGCGGCGTCTTTAACTCTATCGGATTCGACTGGGAAACCAAATCTTACGTACTGAGAACTTAAAAAAGTGCTCGCTCCGCTCTCATCCAGCCGCTGGAACTTCGACGCTGCCGCTCATCTCCTGGTACGCGCCGGATTTGGCGGCCCTCCGGGCGAGATCGAGAAGTCGCTGGCTCTTGGACCCGAAAAAGCGGTCGCATCGCTCGCCGACGCGGTTCCGGAAAACAACCCGCCCCCAGACTGGGCACAACCGGATGACGAGCGAGACCTGCGCGAACAGCTGAAATTGGCAGCTACCCCGCAAGACAAGCAATTGGTGCGAAAAATCCTGCGCGACAAGTTCAACCGCGAGATGAAGGATCTGACTCGCTGGTGGCTAACGCGGATGCTCAATACCAATGCGCCGTTTGCTGAGAAAATGACGCTCTTCTGGCACGGCCATTTCGCCACTAGCGGCGAAAAGGTTCGGCCCGCCTATAAAATGTGGCAGCAAAATGAGACGTTTCGCCAACGCGGACTCGGTAATTTTAGAGGGCTCGTTAAAGCCGTATCACGCGACCCCGCAATGATGGTCTGGCTGGACACGGCCCAGAGCAAAAAAGAAGCTCCGAACGAGAACTTCGCTCGCGAAGTGATGGAACTCTTCACCCTCGGAGAAGGCCACTACACCGAATCCGATGTGAAAGAAGCCGCCCGCGCATTCACGGGCTACCGAATCGATCCACAAAATCAATCATTCCGATTTGCTGTAAAACAGTTCGACGCCGGCATAAAAACTTTCATGGGTAAAACCGGCCCATGGGACGGCGACCAAGTGCTTGATCTTATCGTATCGCAACCGCAATGCGCCCGGTTCATCGGAACGAAAATCTGGAAATTCTTTGCCTACGATGATCCTGAGCCGGATCTCGTCGACGCGCTCGCAAGCGAGCTCCGGAATGGGCATTACGAGCTGCGGCCGTTCATGAAAACCCTCTTTTTGTCCGAAGAATTTTACAGCGCAAAAGCTCGCAGTTCTCAGATTAAGAGTCCAGTCCAATTTGTCGTGCAGGCGTTGCGGACTCTGTTAATCCCGCTGCCGGACTCGAACTTCGTAGACTTTGCGTTTCGACAGATGGGTCAGATCCCGTTCTTTCCTCCTAACGTAAAAGGATGGGACGGCGGAAAGAGCTGGATTAACACCGCCACGCTAACTTTTCGTTATAAGCTCGCGCATCAGTTAGTCGACGGAGTAAGTCCGCAGGAAATCGGATTCCCAAAACCGCCGGCGATGGAAATGTCCGCCGCTCGCCCGGCGTTGACGCCGCCGTTGCAGGTTAGCAATCTTGTTAGTGCCGAGGACCGGTCACAGCCTGATGCGCTGATCGACAAGCTTTTCGTCCGCTCATTTCAGTGCACCCCGCAAAATGGTTTGACGACACGGTTCCGGGAATTTGCCGCCACGCGACAGTTGCCGCTGGACGACGACACGATTCGCGAGCTTCTTGTTCTGATGATGACCACTCCAGAATATCAAGTCACCTGATTCATTATGGATACTAACCTCGACCTGGTCACCAGAAG
>CAZMNG010000452.1:0-4456 GCA_964567505.1 uncultured Chthoniobacterales bacterium | reverse complement strand
CGCGCTACTGAGCATATCTCACTTAATCTCGCTTATTTTTGCAAGGAACTACTAGCCGCCCGCAATCGCAGGGACGATGCTCACTTCGTCCCCTGAATTTACCGGGGTCTCGGATTCTTTGAGAAATCGAACGTCTTCGTCGTTCAGGAAGACATTCACGAACCGGCGGATGTGATCCTGATCGTCACAGATGCGTTCTTTCAGGCCGGGATAGGCGTGGTCGAGATTATCAATTAACTCGCGGATCGTGGCTCCTTCAGCGTCAACGATCTCCTGGTTCAGGGTCAACTTTCTTAACGGGGTCGGGATACGAACGGGAATTGCCATATTTATTAAGGTGTTTGAATTGCTTGGTCGAGGAGGGACTCGAACTCTTTCATCGTCGGCCGGATCAGCTTTGCGGTGCCGACCTGGTCGATGACGGCTTCCTGAGTCTTCAAGCCGTGTCCGGTGATACAGAGAACGATACTTTCGTGTCTTGGCATACGTCCGGTTGCGATCAGTTTCTGCGCGCAGGCCACCGTAACGCCACCGGCGGTCTCAGCGAAGATCCCTTCGGTTTGCGCGAGAAGCTTAATTGCGTCGACTATTTCCTGGTCGGTGCAGTCTTCCGCGGTGCCGCCCGTTTCTTTGATCGTCCGGATCGCATAATAGCCGTCGGCAGGCGTACCGATCGACAGCGATTTGGCGATCGTTTGCGGTCTCGAAACGGGGTGAACAATCTCGGTGTTATTCTTAATGGCCGTCGTGATCGGGGAGCATCCGGAGGCTTGGGCGCCATAGATGCTGGACTCTCCCGGCTCTGCGATTCCGAGCTTGGAGAATTCGTTGAAAGATTTGTGGACCTTCGTGAGAAGCGAACCGCTCGCCATCGGGACGACGATATGCCGCGGCAGACGCCATCCGAGTTGTTCGATAATCTCGAAGCCCATCGTTTTTGAGCCCTCGGCGTAATAGGGGCGAAGATTGACGTTCACGAAGCCCCAGTCGTATTTCCCGGCGATCTCGGAACAGAGTCGATTGACTTGATCGTAGGCGCCCTGAATGCCGATTACGTTGGTGCCGAAAATGAGCGACCCAAGAATTTTGGTCGGCTCGAGGTCCGCCGGTATCAGCACGAAACTACGGAGCCCGGCCGCCGCAGCGTTTGCCGCCACTGAATTTGCCAGGTTCCCGGTCGAAGCGCAGGCGACGGTGTCGATGCCGAGCTCTTTGGCGCGGCTGAGTGCGACGGAGACCACGCGGTCTTTAAACGAAAGTGTCGGATAATTGACCGTATCGTTTTTAATATAGAGCTCGGCGACCCCGAGATGCTCCGCGAGCCGCCGGGCCCGAATCAGCGGGGTGAACCCGGTCTGGAGTCCGACGGTCGGTTCGTTTTCGATCGGGAGCAGTTCCCGATAACGCCACATCGACCGTGGTCGCGAGAGGATTTTTTCCCGTGTTAACGATTTGCCGATTGCGTCGTAATCGTAGGCCGCTTCGAGCGGTCCGAAATCAAATTCACAAACGTGAACAGCTTCCTTTTGGTAGTGCCGGCCACACTCCCGACAACGAAGGTGCGAAAAGAATCGCGGTTTATCCATAGATCAAGGCGGGCATAATTGTCTAGCTGCATCCCACCAAGAGTCGCGCGAGTTACGAGGTCTACGCTCTCTCCATCTTCGCCCGAGAATATATTCTCGAACCTGGAATTGGCACCTGGTCGTTCTAAATTGATTAGAACCGGTTGCCGTGGCATCGCAGGGCCAGTCCCTCCGCCACTCTTGATGGAATTGCTGCGCACTCTAGGGGATCGCAGTTGGCGCGTCAACAGAATTCTATGATCGATCCGGTTCCAGCAGAGCCTCGGAACCGGCCGGCGCTGAGACTGTGTGATCGAATCTGGCGAGATTGTGGCTGGCAAACAACCGAGCGGCGTGGCATCATAGTTGGAGGAAATGCCTGCCAAGTTCCGTGTTACTTCTCCTGTAGGAGAACCATTCGACAGCGAAATCAATAACACCGCCACTATCGGTCGGACTGGAGACAACACCATCCGATTGCAGGGGAACCACGTCTCGCGCCAGCACGCGATCGTTCGATGCCACAACGGGTACCAGTACCAGATCATGGATCTCGGAAGCCGGAACGGAACGTTCGTCAATGAGCAACGTGTTGTGATGCCGATTACGCTCGAACCAGGAGCCAAGGTCCGCATCGCGAATTATGAGCTCGTGTTTGATCAAACCCCCGACGACGACCCCGCAGCACATGTTGATGCAACGCTCGCTGCAGCGAGTCTGGAAGGTAATCACGCTGTTCTCTCGGTCGCAATTCTTGTCTGCGACATCCGCGGATTTAGCTCGATGTCAGAAAAATTAAGCGAACGGGAGCTGGCACAAATATTGGGGAATTGGTTCCGAGACGTCGGCAATGCGGTGCAGTCTGCGGGAGGAATCATCGACAAATATATTGGGGACGCTGTGCTGGCCTACTGGCCCGCACGAGATCAGCAGGGGACAGAGAGCGCGATCTGTCTCGACGTCGCACTCACCATCCTGCAACTGGCAGCCAACCGGACCTGGCCCGGTCCGGAGACTCCGTTTCGCGTCGGGATCGCTGTTCATTTCGGCCGGGTAACAAGCAGCAACATAGGCCAAGTAGCGATGCGCGACGCTACGATCATTGGAGACACGGTGAATACCGCTTTCCGGCTCGAAGGCGTGATGAAGCAGTTGAATCAAAACCTTGTTTTGTCGCAGGACTTTGTGACGGTTCTCCCCGCCGGATACGAATTTGTCGATTTTGGCGAATTCCAGCTGAAAGGAAAAAGCCAGGGAGTGCGAGTCTACGGCTTGCAGGATTCAAGCGGACTCGCCCTGGTTCAACCCGGTGGATAGCAACAAACTACTCGCGCTCCTTACGGCTTAGAAGCCAGTACGAACCGATGAAGCCGCCGACGGTCCACAGTAGAAGCGTCAAACAGGCGACCCAGACCGGGCGCAATTCGGTGTAAGTCGATCCGTTTGAGATTCGTTCACCGGTTCTCGATCGGTACCAGTCGTTGATATTGAAATAGGCGATTGGGTAATCCCGGATGAGGTCGCCCGAAATCTTCTGGTCCAGTAGGACGCTCACATCCGAAATTCTCTGGGAAGCGAAGCTGGGCATGACCTCGCTCAATGCAAGAACCGGCGGTGGCATATCTTTCGCGGCCACGGTAAACCCGGAGAAGAGTATTTGCGGGATCAGCAACAATGGAACAAGCATCACGGCCTGCATCGCGGACTTTGCGAACGCGGAGACGGTCAGTCCGATACCGGTTGCAGCGAACGCCAGAAGGATTAGACCAACGATTTGCCACTGGAACGCGCCGTGGACGCCGAGTCTACCGATCGCGATCGTCGCATAAAGAAGGAGCGACTGGATCGAGGTGAGGCCGGCCATCCAGACGAATTTGCTGGTCAGATAGCTCCACCGGCTCAGCCCGACGAGGCGTTCCCGGCGATAGATCGGCAGCTCTTTGACGATCTCCTGCGCCGCGTTGCTACAGCCGAACCAGAGCGTCCCGATATAGGCGAAGAATTGATCGAGTTGCACATCGGTTGCCGCCCAGGCAACGAGTGCCCCGATGATAATCGGTTGCGCAAGTAGGATGATCAGATTCTTGCTGTCCGCCCGAAAAATTGCGAACTGCCGCTGCAAAAGGATCGGCAGCGAAAATGAGCGTTTGCTTTTTCTGAGGGCCACCGGGGGAGGGGCGTCCTGCTCAGGTTCTGGTGCAGCAGGCGGTTCAAACGGTCTAAGGCTGGCCGGATCGACTGTTTGCAGGGCGTCGTAGAGCGAGGCGAGCCGTGTGACACCGAACCTTGTTCTAGCATCCTCCGGCGCGCCCTGGAATACGACCCGTCCGTTTGCGACCACTGCGATCTGGTCCATCAGATAGACGTTTTCCATCACGTGCGTGGTGCAGATGACTGTGCAACCTGTATCGGCCAGCCGTCGCAGCAACTCCATTAATTTGAATTCGGCGAGCGGATCCAGACCCGATGTCGGTTCGTCCAAAAACAAAAGCGGAGGCCGGCTGAGAAGTTCCACGCCGACACTGACCCGTTTCCTTTGGCCGCCCGATAATCGGCCGATCCTTAATGTCGCACGATCGGTCAGGCCAAGACTCATGATTGTGTGATTGACCAGCTTCACAATTTCAGGTCTTGGAATACCGGCGGGCAATCGTAGACGAGCCGCAAATGTGAGCGCTTCCGTAACGGTGAGGTCGGCGTGAACGATATCGTCCTGAGGTACATATCCGAACACCGACCGCAGTTGACTAAGATTCTTGTACAGATCGGTTCGATCGAATCGAACCGCCCCACTCTCTGCCGGTCGCAGCCCGCTGAGAGCATTCAAGAGCGTCGTTTTGCCCGAGTTGGCCGGACCGATGATGCCGAAGATCTGCCGCCTGGGGATGCCT
>CAZMNG010000451.1:0-4463 GCA_964567505.1 uncultured Chthoniobacterales bacterium | reverse complement strand
GACCAGGGGCAGAGACGTTCATTACAATGGGACGACATCCTGATCGTCTCCCCTTACAGCGCACAAGTGCCTGATTTGTGGAAACGGCTTCCGAATGCGCAGGTCGGCACTGTGGATAAATTTCAAGGTCAACAGGCGCCGGTGGTGGTCTACTCCATGGAGACATCGTCACCGGAAGACGCGCCACGCGGGTGGAATTTCTTTACAGCCTCAATCGGCTTAATCTGGCAACGTCGCGCGCTGAGACCATGGTGATTGTGGTCGGTACCCCCGTGACTCCTGGAACCCGAGTGTCGCAGGTCTGTGGAAATGGCTGGGATTGCCACAACGGGAACGCAAGATACACTCGCCGAGCTTCGATAATTGAACTCTGTCGCCTCCAGGATTGAGGCGGTGTTGTCGACCGACAGGGGGGAATATGGCTGGGCCTCAATCCTGCTTAATGCGCATGGGACTGTACCCAATTTCGGATTGCAGTGCCGTGAAGGGTCCGTAATCATAATTCAAAAGGATCGCTGTGACCTGTTGAAGGAGCTTGTTAGAAATTACAATGATGGTCGGGTTTGCTAGGAGACGTGGTGGTAGACAGGATCACAAGTACCTTTAAACACTCAGAAACTTCGAAATGGATAGTCTAATAAAACTGATCCAGACGCCTGGAACACAAGATTGGTCGACAAGGTGCGCACGTGCATTCGACGAACTGTACAGCGCGAAGGGCGGCCGTTACCCTGAGCGGGCCCAGAAAGCCGCAACTCCGAGAGTTGCGGAATTTAAAGGAGACAGCGGCGTACCTTTCGGGGCACTCATCCATCCCTCCAATCCAAATTCAGGACCGTATAGCGGGATGAGCTTTGTAGTCTTTCCGGTGGCGGAAGCTCCGTGCCTCCTAGGTTTGGTCGTCGGAACTCAAGGGCTGAGTCCCGACGAAGCCATCCTTGCTCGGCCTGGCCATGCGCGGAAGGTCAGTGCCATTTGCGCATGGTTGAATCACCACCACGGTAAAGGCAAGTTAACTGCGTGGGCCAAACGCGACCCCGTTCGCACAGATCTCGACGTGCCTGAAAACATTGTTCGGGAATTCGATCCCTACGGTGCAATTTTCGAGAGATACGGCAAGGAACTCTACGGCATTTTCGCCCCATCAGGCGACGCTGACGCTACCGCAGATGCGACCAAAGCATTTCTCGATTTAATGTTCAGCGAGCGAAAACAATTCCCTCTCAAATCCGCCGAAGGTGATGCGGAGGACATCCGTACGAGCTACTTCGCCCACCTGATGCCTGACGTTCACGAATCCGAGGTTGCAACGCTCTTGGAGGAACGGCGCTACGTAATTATTGAAGGTCCACCCGGAACCGGGAAAACTCGAATGGCCCTTCGCCTCCTACGCGATTATTACGGCGGGCGCGGCGCCTCAATGCAGTTCCATCCGAACACAACCTATGAGAGTTTTGTTGGAGGTCTGGCGCCTGTTCAATCACCCGACGGGCTCGGTTTCCGATTCGCGCCACAAACGGGAGAGTTAATGCATGCGGCAGAAGAAGCATTGAAGGATCCTTTGCAACCCTATTTGCTGCATGTCGATGAGATAAACCGCGCGGACTTATCCAAAATTCTAGGCGAAGCAATCTTTTTACTAGAACCGCAAGCCGACGAATTGCGTGTAGTCAATCTAGCTTACGATTTCCGTCCACCGTTCGGGCGTCGACTCTCGCTACCCAGGAACCTGCACCTCCTGGGCACAATGAACAGCGCCGACCGAAGCATTGCGATCGTAGATGTCGCGGTTCGCCGGCGCTTTGCTTTTGTTAAATTGTGGCCGCAAATCAGCGTCGTCGTTCAACACGGAGGGCCAAGAATGCTGAGAGCGTTCAAAGAATTGATGACTATCTTTGTTGAGTACGCCGCAGACGAAGCGTTTCCATTGGCTCCCGGGCATTCCTACTTCCTTGAACCAGACGATAAGCAGGCGGCCAGGTTGCTAAAAGTCCACTTAGCCCCTTTGCTTGAGGAATATCTAAGCCAGGGGTATGTGGCGACTTTCTCGGACGCCATTCGCGCCTATCTCCAGTGGCTTGATACGTTGGATTAAGATGGCTCCGCGACGCAACAGGATTCGATCGACATTCTCCACCGCTTTTCCGGGTCCTCGGCAAACCGTTTGCCTCGAAACAACCGATTCGACTTTGTCTCGTTGGCCCGCGAGCTCCCTGAACTGGGCCGCTAGGAAGCAAGACGCACATAGCCAGGCTGGCCACCTGGCCAATCAATTCGTTCAGCAGAATCGCGGGATCCTTAATCAATTCGGGGTGGCGACTGAAGTCGCCTACGATGGCTCGACAGTGGAGTTGATTTTCAGAACGGGAACGCGTGTCGGGGCGATCCCGCTGATTTCACCCACGACTGGCCAGCCGGATTACGGCCTGATCATCCAGCCACGCTTCGGTTGGTCAGGAATCGGCTTGATGCTGGGCGAAATGGGCTGGCGGATCATTCCCCAACCGCTTCGCCTTCCGTTGCTACCGCGCTCAAATAGAAACATTCCTGGCTGGGTGCTCTCCACAATCGTGTTGTTCAGGCTTAGAGCACTTCTTAACCGGCTGGGGCGTCGATTTGAGTTCTCTGAACTAGACTGCCCGGCGCCACGCGGCTCAGTTCGCTGGACGGAGTATGCAATTGAGCGTTTACCTTCGGCGCGTTTCCTCAACGTTCCATGTCGCTTCCCGGATTTGCGCGACGACCGAGAACTCAAAGCCGCCATCCACTTTACACTTCGAAGGCAATTGATCGGCTTGGAAGGCCAGCGTCATGCCGGCGTCGTAGTACTGCAGCTAATTGAGCTTTGTCTAAGACTACTCGAACAAGTTCGACAAGTGCCTCCAAAAGAGCCCGAGCCTCTCCGGTTTCAATCGTGGTTGCGCGGACCGTTGAAGACGGAGGTCTTCCGCAACGGTCTGCAGGCTATCGAATGGACTATCGAAGAAACCGGCCTCGCGGGCTTGGCGGATTTGCAAGGGCTTCCTTGGATGAAGGCCATGGAAGAATTCTTCGAAGCTTGGGTGGAAGCAATCTTCGCACGCGTCGCCAGACACACAGGCGGGCAATTACGCATTGGTCGAAAACGAGAAACGATTTGCCCAATCGTCTGGAACCCGCCATACGCCGGTTCTCAGAGGTACATTCTGCCTGACCTGGTGCTTGATCGTGGTAACCAAACGCTCATCATCGACGCCAACTTCAAAGGTCATTGGGAGGAATTGCAACTCGGTCGGTGGAGCATGCTGGATGAATCCGTGCGCGAAAATCACCGCAACGATTTGCTCCAAGTTTTAGCTTACTCGACCGTCGCCGAAAGTAAGACAATTACCTCCTGCCTCGTTTATCCATGTACCTTCCAAAGTTGGGAGTGGCTTAGAAGGCAAGGTCGAGTTGTGCATCGGGGAAGCTTACAAGCGGGCACGCGCAAAATCGCTCTCCTTTTAGTTGCTGTCCCGATGATTGCGCGTTTGGACGAAGTTGCTACAGAGCTCGAGAAATGTTGTTTTGTCGAAGCGAACTGACGAGCTGGGCCGTCCCGAAAGGTTCGCCAGAGAAACCCAGCATGAAACGTCTGGCGATTCAGGTAGAGCATCATGAGTTGCTATTCCGCCAATTCGAGGGGAATCTCTCTGCAATCGCGCCGATTGGGCGGGCGAGTTCTCATACCCCCCACTCCGGAACTTGCTGATCGTGATGCAGTCGGAGCCGTTGCACTTCCATCGCGTCAAAGATTGATTCTGGAGCAGGCATTTCTGCGATTCCAGGCAATGAGGCGGAGGCCTCGGTAAGAAACTGTTTACCGATCAGTTCGTTTGCGTTCTCCAGGTAGCCAGTATCCCACCATTCTAAAATCATCTCCCGTGCTTTTGCGAGGCGTCCGCCGGATGGCAGAAGACCTGATTTGAGTCTCTGGTTCACAGACCGGTCAGCGGGGAGCAGGTTCCAGAGGTCACCGCAGGGCCATGCGGACCACGGGAAACAGTGATCGATATCGAGCGAATCACGCGTGAGCTTTTTCTCTGTCCACACGCAATAAAGCCGGCCGTGTTTCAGCAGTTCCAGAGCAAGTTCGCGTGCAATCCGAACATCCCGTTCCGGATCTGCCCACCGCGTGGCGCGATATAGCACTCGCTCATCAATTTGTCTCCCCTGCCCATCCAGATAATCTTTCATGATCCGGATCCATTCGGCGACAAGGGCAGGTTCAATCCAGACATTCAATCGGGTCAATGCTCGCCACATGGACTCGGGAACCAGCAGCTCTCCGAATGACCGGAGATAATCGGCATCCAGAACCAGCTCGCGAATGACGCGTGGACTTCGGCCGGGCGTGAGTTGGTACACCCGGGGCCCGTCCGGGAACGATGTATAAGTCGCCGGCATCTGCTTGATATTTGCAGCTGCGTCCCGGATGGCCTGAT
>CAZMNG010000450.1:0-4484 GCA_964567505.1 uncultured Chthoniobacterales bacterium | reverse complement strand
CCCAGATAATGATGCCGGGCCAGATGTCGCACGAAATCCGCCGCCGCCGCCTGCCGCGGCTCGGCCAGGACGATCTCCAGGGGCCGCAGCGACTCCAGACTTTGCTCGATCGGAGCCGCCTCCGACGCGCTGAAGAGATCCGGCGGCTCGTTCTGCAATACCCGCAGCCTCCGCTTGCCGCCGCACCGCTGACGCGCCGGCAGCTCAATCCATTGCCGTGCGGCGAGCTTATTGAGTAGATGCCGCGCAGCCATGTCGCGCAGTTGCCCAGCGGCCGTGCGCCACCCGAAGTGCTCGCTCACCGCCACAGACAGCCGCCGCCGGCTCCAGCCGGGGTTCTCGGCAATGAGTTGCCGAATTGCCTCAATCTGCGCAGAGGTCCACCAACGGCCTTGGATGAGAGTGGGTTCGTCCACTCCCCCGATCTAGCGCGCAAAACTCACGGACGCCAGCAAAAAATTCGGACGTCGCCTAAAAAAGCAAAAGGGCGCTAAACACATGCGCCGCCGGGCCCTGCAGTTTGGACACTTCGCAGGCCAACAGGATGCCTTCGACGCGAGATTGGGGGTCCTCGGCTCACGGGACGCAGCTAAAATCTTCTTCTAAATGTCCTAACTCCAGGGCCCGGCGGCCGCCGGGCCACATATGCAGACACGACCCTAAGGCGAATGCGCTCGAACAGCGAGTACGAGGAGGACCAACGGTTAGCCGCGATGACGGCTTCGAGTTGGAGGCAAAATTTCTTAGCGGTGGCATCAAACGGTCCGCCACAGATTAAAAAATGGATCGATCGTCGTGCCGCACATTGAAGCGTTTCAATAACGCGAAATATTCCTGCTTGAAACTGTTGCGTTGATGTGGCTCCTGCTGACTTTGAATGTATAGAACCACAGTTAGCCATGATTCCGCTCCTACGGAGCTCAATTTTTATCGTGGGGGCTATACATATCTTACTCCTACGGAGCAACCTCGGCCTGAGCTCGGGTCGAAGGCGTGCTTTTGGAATTGTGAATGTCCAAACTGCAGGATCCGGCGCAGGCCGGATCGGGTCGCCCCCCTCTCGAGCGCGTCGCGTTAAGTTAATGCTTATGGGCTGCCGCCGGATTGCCCCGCATTGGTCAAGGTTCCGGTGGCAGGTTGCTACGGTCGATTGGGATCGGACCGGACCAAGGCTTGGAGTTCAGAGACTGCCGCGTTGACCAGTTCGGCGAGCTCTGCGGCCTCTTTTCCAAGCTCATCGTTCAGTCTGGCGATCTTAATCGCAAGCTTCTTACATCCGAAGGCTGCTCCAAGGAGTTGTTGCGAAATCCCTCGATGGAGTTCGTTCCGGATCCGTAGTCGTTCCGACTCTTCTCCCTCGGAGAGGTACTCGTCGCGAAACTGCTCAAATACGGGACCCGCAATCGGGATAAAAACGCAGATAATCGAGTTGCTGGATCGGGCGGCGTCGACTGGCGCAATTGTGCGCATCTGAAAGTTCGCTGTTTCACCGTTCACAGACTGAAGTTGAACGCGGACCTGCAACGGCGGTCGATTGGTGAGAACCGTCTCCGAGCGATCTCGGTCTGACGAAGTGAATCCGGGCAGTAGACTCTTAATGAACGAGTCTGCGTCGTGTGGCTCGCAACCGGCAGTTAGCAGCGATCTCAACGATTCGTTAGTTTCAATGACTTCCGCGCTCTCTGATTTGATTCGAGCGGCTGGAAAACCGATTTCCTGCAGGAGGCGGCAGTAGTCTTCTGGGCAATTTGTCATGGCGGGTTCTCTATGATGTTTTCGGCATCGCGCAATATCGCCAGAAGCGCGTCAGGAGTGAATGGCTTTACGAGGTGATAATTATAGCCAGTTGCAAGGCTTTTTCGTTGATCGTTCCCGGTTCCGTACCCGCTCATAGCGATAGCAAATGGAGGACGATTCTCCCGGAGTTTTTCGATCAATTGCCAGCCGTCGCCATCTGGAAGTCCGATGTCGCTGATCAAAACGTCGCACCGCGAATCGGGAATTTCGCGCAGAGCCGTTGCCATGTCCGTCGCGACCAGGATTTGGTAGCCCAGTTGCTCCAGATACAACTTCATATACCATATGGTGTCTTGATGATTTTCTACCAAAAACAGACGAAGCGAACGCATATGGCAATTATTGCTGGACAACGTCCTCTGGCTGTTTCAGATGGCGAGGCGGAGACGCACCGTAAATGCAGAACCGTGATTTCTTCCCTCACTGCGGACTGTGATCGTTCCTGCGTGCGCGTCGATGATCGCCTTGGAAATCGCTAGTCCCAGTCCCAGACCGCCGAACTGTTTTGCTATATCTTTATCACCCTGTTGAAAAGCGACAAAAATTTTTGGGATGATTCTGGGATCAATGCCAATCCCGGAATCAGATACTTCAACAACAATATGATCTCTCTCGTTTCGCGAAGTGACAAAGATTGATCCCCCTTCCGGAGTGAACTTGATCGCATTTTTCAGCAGATTCCAAAATACTTGCTGCAACCGCGCGACATCACACGAAACGAGCGAACACGCCGCGACGAGTCGGAGATTCAGGTTTTGTTTCTTTTCCTCTACTCCGGTCTCGCAGACTTCGAGCGCTTCCCGCAAAACGGTATGCAGATCGACAGTGCGAAATTGGAGTTCCAACTGGTTCCGCTCAATTCGAGTTAGATCCAGAAGATCGTCGATTAACCGAGCTTCGAGTTCCACGTTTCGGAAAATCATTTCGAACGCGTGCCGGGCTTGCTCGGATAGATCCTGGACATTCCGCAGCCAGCTGGCCGCGAGCAAAATTGGAGTCAACGGAGTTCTGAGTTCGTGACTGAGGACCGCCAGGAACTGGTCCTTGGCTTTGATCGCGGTTTCCGCTTCGCGCCGGGCCAGTTCGGCGGCGTTGAGAGCACTACGCAAGCGGGATTGATTTTCCTGCAATTCTTCATCGAACTGCCTCTTCTCGGTTACGTCGCGGGCCACGCCCGTCATTCTGGTCGGACGGTCGAACTCGTCTCGGAACGTTCGCCCGGTCGCTGCGATCCAGCGCACCGTTCCGTCCGGGTGAACGGCACGGTACTCAATATCGTACGGTACGTCCTTGCGGATCGATGATTCGACGGCTTTCATTGTGCGATCACGGTCGCCGGGATGCAACGCGGCCAGAAAATCCTGGAAAGTGATCTCGGAGCGATCCGAATAGCCGAAAAACGCTTTGCATTGTTCTGACCAGATCAGCTCATTGGTGATCAGGTCCCAACTCCATACCCCGAGTTTCCCACCGGCAAGCGCCAAGCTCAAGCGTTCGCGTTCGGCACCGAGGTTCTCTTCCCGCTCCCTTTTCTCGAACGCGATCCCGATAATGTGGATCGCCGTTTGTACAATTTGCGAATCTGCTTTTAACGAATCGGATGCGCCACAGCCGAAAAGAGAGAGTATGGCGAGGGGTCGCTGACTTGAATTAAAGACCGGCACAAAAAGGCAGGTGCGGACTCCTTCCGCATCGAGAGCCTTCGCCCAGGGGCTCTCGCGCCATTCACCAGCCGACGCGAGGTTTTCGGAAGATTTCTCGGACGGACTGATCTTTGTGAGCCAATCCGAGTCCAGGAATGGCGGGGCCACCGGCGTCTGGAGCAGGTGTACCTTGCATATGCGCGACAGGCTTGGGGCGCAGACAGTTGCAAATGCCTCACCGTTTGAATCGATTTCCGAAACTGCACAGTGAAAATGCGGCTCAATTGTTTCTATCAGGAGCGCCAGCGCCTCGATTATCCTCGAGCACTCTGCGCCGGATGCGATCAGCTCAAGAATTTCTGACTGACCGCGCAGCAGCTGGGTGGAGCGTCTCCGGCCGTTGGCAAGGCGAAGCTGGCTTTCGATCTGGGTATGAAGCAGATCGTTGCTCACCGGTTGAACCAATACCGCCGGAGCCCCCGCTCTGAGTGCGGCGGCGTACTCGTCAAAATCGCTCACGACCACGACGATCCCGATATCGTCTAAAGGGCCCGCTGGAAGGAACTGGGTGCGCCAATCAGGTCCGCAAAAAACCAAACAGCTTATATCGTGCCGCGACTCGACATTCGGCTTATCCATGAATCCATCCAGGTGGATGATTTCAAATCCCAAATTTTCGCTGCCGATCATCCCGAGAATCTCTGCGGAATCCCCAATCACGGCGACGAGCGGTTTGTCAAATGCGGCATCCACTGGCTCTGGCAATGTACCCATCATGGCGGAAACGACACTGGGCTGAACTTAATATTTGACGGCACGCTACCACATGAAAATTCAAAAGACGATCATCAAGAACGGACCCGGATGGCCGATGGATCATCGCGGAATCGAGCGCGACGTGGCTGAAGCTTTCCAACCGACTAACTCGAAGACTTGTTGCCGGATAGGTTGGCGCCGATCTCTCGATTCGATTTCCCCGACCCACTGAAAGCCCCACTCTGCCGTCAAGCTTCGAACAACGTCCGGGTTCGAATATGTCATGAG
>CAZMNG010000449.1:0-4496 GCA_964567505.1 uncultured Chthoniobacterales bacterium | reverse complement strand
GAACAGAATTACCGTAGCACCAGCGCGATCCTGGGCACCGCCAACAGCGTCATCCTGCATAATCCTCGGCGACGGCCAAAAGCGCTCTGGTCTGAGAACGGAGACGGACAACCGGTCCGCATTGTGGCTGTCCCGGACGACCGCGAAGAAGCCGGCTACGTGGTCGGCGAGATTCAAAGACAACAGCTGGCGAAGGAATGCCGGTGGACTGATTTCGCAGTGATTTTTCGAATGAACGCCCAGTCGCGGTTGATCGAGGAAAACCTCCGCCGTTTGCACATCCCGTATCGATTGGTCGGCGGCCGCAGTTTTTTCGAACGCCGGGAAGTAAAAGATCTACTTGCGTATCTGTCTTGCATCGTGAACCCGGAAGATGATGTGAGCTTGCTCCGAATTATTAACACGCCGGCGCGCGGCATCGGTGCTTCGACCATCGAGCTGGCAATTCAGGAGAGTACCCAGGCGCAAAAGAGTATCTTTGAAACTCTGCAATCCGACAATTTCTGCAGCCTTCTCTCTCAGCGAACCCTGGGCGGAATTCGACGATTTACAGAGTTAATCGATGCGTATGAGACAACAATTGCCCAGCCGCTGACGGACCTGGCTCGGACCGTCGAAGAACTGCTGATTGAAATTGATTATTTTCAGGATCTGCGCCGCACCTGCAAGACTCCCGAGGAATCGCTTAACCGCGAGGAAAACGTACGCGAACTGGTTCGGGCGATCTCCGACTACCAGGGCAGATCGTCTGAAGGCCTCTGCGGTTTTCTGGCTGAGGCAGCCCTGGACAACGATCGGGATGAAAAGCAGGACGAAAATGCCGATGGTGTGACGCTGATCACATTCCATGCCGCAAAAGGACTCGAGTTCAATCACGTGTTCCTGGTCGGTCTGGAAGAAGGCATTCTGCCCCACCGCAGATCGAAACTGGAAGGGAACCTGGACGAAGAACGCCGGCTGTTTTATGTCGGGATAACGCGCGCAAAACGTTCCCTCACGATCAGCCATTGCTCCAACCGGTTGAAGTACGGGACCGCCGCGCCTTCTCATCCAAGCGTTTTTCTGAACAATCTCGATACACGTTTCACGGAGGTTGTTAACTTCCACGAATTGACTAATAAACCGGCCGGCGAACAGAGCGCGCGCCAGCACTTCGCCAGGATGCGCGAACTGCTCGGCGGCAACTAAAACGTTATCCGCCGAGGTCCATTTTCATTTCTTCATCCGTTGCTGGTCCCGCTAATGTGCCGGGAGGTGCGTCGTACCAGCCCGGGTCGTCGTAAGTCGCGATGTTTTCACGGACCTTCAAGATCGTGAACATCCCGCCCATGTCGATGTAACCATATTTCCCGGGTGCACCGGCCATCGGGAGACTGTTGGGCGGCACGTCCATTCCCATCTCCCCCATCCCGGCCATGCCGGTGTCGCCCATCGACATATATCCCTTCAAAATCGCCTCAGCTCTTTTGTCCGAGCGCCCTGTTTTCACACCGATCAGGTTCGGTGCTCCATGCCCCATTTGCGTCATTGCATGGTGGGTCATGTGACAGTGCATGGCCCAGTCCCCAGGATTGTTCGCAACAAAATCGATTGTTCTGGTTTGCCCCACCGGGACCAGGACCGTTGCTTCCGGCCATTGCGCTGACTCCGGAATTTGACCGCCGTCCGTCTCGGTGATCTTGAAAGAGTATCCGTGAATGTGAAAAGGATGATGATCCATCGCGCTCAAGTTCCCGATTCGGATCCGAACACGGTCCGATAACTTCGCAACGAGCGGGTCGGTTCCAGGGAATGTCCGTCCGTTAATCGTGAAAACGTTAAAGTCGGTCATCTCCATCGGATTTGGACGCATAGTTCCTGGATCGATCCGCCATTCGCTCAGCAGCAAAGCGAAATCCCGATCTGGGCGCGGCGGCAGAGGTGTGCGTGGGTGGATGACAAACAGGCCCATCAGACCGAGCCCCATCTGAACCATTTCGTCGGTATGCGAATGGTACATATACGTCCCATGCTGCCGGAGAACGAATTCGTACTTGTAGGTTTCACCGGGCTCGATGGCTTTATGAGATAACCCGGCAACGCCGTCCATGCCGCTGGGGATCTTAAGTCCGTGCCAATGAACCGACGTTTCCTCCGGCAATTTGTTCGTCACGTAAATCCGCACATGATCGCCTTCGACCACTTCAATCGTCGGTCCGTGAACCCGGCCGTTAAACCCCCAGCAGTGGGCTGTCAGTCCCGGGGCAAATTCATGGTCGAGAACCTCTTCCGCGACGAGGTGAAAGATCTTTCTTCCTTCCACGATCTTGAACGGCAGGGCCACATTGTTCGGTGTGACGACCGGCGTGTAATCTTTCCCGGGTAGCCCGGAAGCCAACGCGAGGCCGGTTCCAGGCAGCTCAGACCCGGTGTTTTTAACGGCGCCTTGAACCTGCGCACCGATCGATTCTGCGGCCGACGTCGACTCTGCAATCGCGCCGGCCGCCGCCGTTCCGGCCGCGGCGGCCGCGGCTCTGGTGAAAAAATTACGACGACTGATGAAGTTTGAGGTCATGCTAATTTTCCTTCGTTCCTGCAGCGACAGCCGCTGCATCGCCGGCTGAACCGTGGCGCTGGTTCTCTTTTTGATCGAGCGAGCTGAGGCTTCCGCCGACTGCTCTTTCCAGCTCGGCCCGCGTGATCCAATAGTCCTTTTCGGCATCGATATATTCGCGTTCCGTCTGGAGCTCTTCGGTCTTGGCCGCGAAAAGCTCAAAGTTGCTGATAACCATTGCGTTTAAATTCAGGATGCTCTGATTCACGATCCTCTGTTCGTTCGGCAGCAGGTCTTGTTTGTAGAATCTGGCGACCACCCATTTGCTGTCGAGTTCATCGACAAGCTCACGGACTTGCGAACGGACATCGACGACGAGCGCTTCAAAGCTTTTCTGCGCCTGACGAAATGCCGCCTCGGACCTCGCAATTCGCGCCTGGCCCTGGTTGAAGATTGGCAGTTCGATTGCAAACGTCGGACCGGTGATCGTTTGCGAATCCGATTCGCGTTCGCTGTCGACACCAAAATCGAGTGCGCCCAGCAACCGGAAGTCCCTGGTTAATCCTAGCGCCTTCGCAAGCGCAGCAACGCGAATATAAGCTGCCTGCAGATCGAGACGTTGATTGACCGCGAGCCGCTCCAACCCCCCGCGCGACAAATCCGTCGACGGTATCGGCGGAAGCGTTGCGGTGATCTGCCAATTTGTATCCGGTCCCCACAATCCCATGAGCGAGTTTAATTTTTCCCGGTCTCGGCCGATATCGGCTTCGGCCAGGGCAACAGCCAGACGTCCTTTGCTCGCGGCCAGCTGCTGCTGCGCAAACGCCAGATCGTTGATGTTCCCTGCGTCATGTTGCCCCTGAGCCAAATCCAGCGCGGCGGCATTGGCATCATTTGCCTGTTTGAAGCGTTCGAGGAGCTCTTGAGAGGCCTGCAATCGATAATAGGCGATCTTTACCTCTGCGATGAGATTCAGCGTTTCGTCTCCGACTTTCCTAATTGCCGCTTCCAGCTGTTCTTTTGCCACGCGGCGTTTCAGCGGAATCATCAGAATATTCAGAACGTCGATGGCGGCGTTGTATTCAACGTCGGTGCCGGACGGTGGTTTGTCCGGGAAGCGACCGGAAACGCTAAATGACGGATTGGGTATGGTTTCGGCTTCATGCAGGTCCGCCGCTGAAAGCCCGACTTCCTCAAATATAGCCTGCAGCGATTGGTTGTTGAGAAGTGCAACCTGGACTGCGGCATCGATCGTGACCGGCCCGCGCAACAACCGGCGGACCTGGTCGAGCGTTTGCATCCGGGCGGTTTGATCTTTTTCCCAGTGAACCGTTTTGCGTGTTCGATCCTGAATAGTCTGCTCCACCTTACCAAAAACGTGATCTTCGCCGGGGAGTCTGACACTCAGCGAAGTTGTTACTAAGATGATGAGACCGAGTTGACTGGTTTTCATGGTCGCGTGTGCAAAACGTGTAAACTTGCCTGTTCCATGGCGGGCGCAGTTGCGGGAAACTGCCGCCCGGCACATGGCCAATTTAAGATTGCCTGGCGTAGAATCTCAAAGGTAACAGCCTGAATAAATCCCTTTGCAATATACATATACCCAGTATACGTATCGAGATGCAAGTCAGCACAAAGGAAAGTATACGGCGCAGAACCAATCGGGTCGCCGGCCAGGTCGCCGGCATTCAGCGCATGATTGAAGAGGATCGATACTGTGTTGAAATCCTGAATCAGATCTCTGCGGTCCGATCTGCGCTCGATGCGCTCGGAGTCGAAATTCTTACGAGTCATCTTCAAACTTGTATCATTGGCCGGGATTCCGTTCATCCCAAGGCTAAACCGATGCAGCCGACCGAACTGGTCGACGAACTGCACAACGTTCTCTCACGTTTCCTGAAGTAAAGGTGGGCTTCCATGCATCCGAATGCAGAACACGTCCAGAGCGAACATGACTGCCGCG
>CAZMNG010000448.1:0-4527 GCA_964567505.1 uncultured Chthoniobacterales bacterium | reverse complement strand
TGTCGCTGAAGGCCGGTTGGCGTTGAGCTTTGTGATTACCGAGTCGCTGAAATCGTAGTTATCCCGGGCGTAAAGCAGAACCGGAACGATATTGTTCGCGCTGAAGCCCGATCTGTCGAAGACGATGTCATAGTTCTGGGTTTTCACCTGGTCGTCCACGACCTTCATGATCTCATCCACTATCCCGTCACGCATCCGCTTCAACTGATCCTGAATCTGCTTTTCGCGCTGTTGACGAAAATCGGAGATCTCCTTTTCAAGGCCTTTCGTGTCCGAAATCTTGGCATCCCGCTCTTGCGCTTTTTGGTCTTTGGCCGCGCCGCTGAGCTCAGGTTTGTTCATCTCTTCGTTGAGCTTGTTGATGACGTCGAGATTTTTTTTGTACTCGTCCATCCGCTGATCGAGCTCGTCCTTGTAAGCGGTTTGCGCCTCCTTCAGCTTATCTTCGGCGTCATGAGTCTTATAGTACGCGGTAAAGACTTTTTGCATGTCGATCGTCCCGATCTTCATTTGCGCTTCCGCTTTCGACGCGAAACCCATACTCAAAGCCGTTAGACCGATTATTGTCACCAATGCAGATTTCTTCATAAGGTAGATAACTGATGCTCGCCGAGGGTACTTGGAATCAGGTAAGACCCGGCATTTACACTTTCGTTCAAAATTGATAACCGACGCTAAATTGGAATTGCCCGCTCTTGCTGCTCCAGGTGTCTTCTTCGATCGGAAAACCATAATCAAGGCGCAATGGCCCGATTGGCAAATCCAAACGCACTCCGATACCAATATCCTGGTTGAGTCCGCCGGAGAACCCTCCATTGCCGGTCGGTACCTTTTGCGGGCTGAAACTCCAGGAACCGGGGTTCACGAAACCGGCATCCCAGAAAATTGCGCCGCGCACCCGTTCAATAATCGGAATGGTATATTCAACCGTAATGCGCGCCAGAGTATTGCCGCCAATCGGATCGCCATTCCCATCCTTGGGCCCGACATCGCGGAACTTGAAGCCGCGGAGCGTGCTGGCGCCTCCGAGGTAGAGACGGTCAAAGAGCGGCACGATATCGTCCCCGTTCCAGTTGGAAACGACGCCCACCTCGCCATTAAGCAACAGGATCGTGTCGAACGGCAGATGAATATACTGGGCCGCGTCGACGTCGAAACCGTAAACCGCGACATCGCCACCCAGAGGACCGCCGGCGACATAGGTTGTTAAGTCGATTCGCGTTCCTTTCCGTGTCAGGAACGCGCTGTCACGATCGTCAAAGGTCAGGCCGAGCGTCACCCTGCTCTCCAGGTTGTCGGCCCCTTCTTGATTAATGATATCCTGCATCTCCGTGCTGATGAGGCTCGAGTTGATATCGTAGAGTTGAATCTCCTGAAGCGTGTAGTCCAACTTCGCAGAGAGAAAGTTGGTGATCGGCTTGCGCAGGAAGATATCAAATCCGTAGTCCCGCTGGTTGTAGACAGTGCTGTAGTAGTCGTATTCGTCCCAGAACAACCGTCCTCCTAGCGCCAGACGCTGATCGAGAAAATACGGTTCACTCAACTCAATCGATGCGTTCTTCGTTTCCGTACCAAGCTGAACCCGCGCCCGGAACTTCTGTCCGGCACCAGTAAACGTCTTCCAGTTCATGATGTCGAAGTTGCCCTGAGACAACTCGGCAAAACCCAAAAGTCCGTCCGTCGTGCTGAAACCCAAACCGAAGTTGAGATTTCCAGTTCGCTTTTCCTGCACGACAACGTTCAGATCTTTACGTCCCGGGATATTGGTATCGCTTGCGTAAGTGTCGACTCGCTCGAAGTATTGCAGACCTTCAAGCCGCTTCTTGCTGATGTCGACACGGACAGTGTCGAACACATCACCCGGCGCCAATATGATTTCGCGCCGGATGACTTTATCCTTCGTTCGCGAGTTACCGCTGATGTTGATCCGCTCAACGAATGATTGACCGCCTTCATCGACCTTATACGTAAGGTTGACCAGGGCCGGACCGGCCGGGGTTGTCTGCACGTTCACCTTCGCATCTGCGTATCCGGCAACGCCGTAGGCATCCTCAACGGCTTTGATATCCTTTTGCAGTTTTTGCGGCGAAAACACTTTTCCTTCCGTGACCTTGATGACTTTCCGGAAGTTTGGCTCCGTCACGATGTGGAGTCCGTTGATTGTCACGGTGCCGACATGGTACTGCTGGCCTTCGGTAAGGTAGATATCTATCGCAACGTTCTTTTTGTCGAGGCGATCAATCTTTACGTCGTTCACCTGGATATCGGCGTATCCGTTATCCTGGTAGAGCTCTTTGATTTTCTGGATATCGTCATCGAGGGTTTGATTGTTGAGGCGGCCGGCGCCTGTGAGGAAGCCAATCATATTGTTCTTCTTGGTCTTCATCTCCTTCTGGATCCGCTTCGCTGAGATCGCGTAGTTGCCGTAAAATCGAATGTCTTTGACAACCGCTCGCTGACCTTCGCTGATCGCGAACGTCACTGTCGCGGTCCCGCGATCTTCGTTCACGTTCACCTTGTATTGAACGTCGGTGTCGGGATATCCGCGCTTCTGATAAAGTTCGACGACCTTTTGCCGGGCCTGCTCGAGCACCTGCTCATCGAGCGGTCCGCCGGTCTTGAGGTTCAATTCGCGTCGAATACGCTTGGTCTTAATCAGTTGGTTACCCTGAATCGCAACTTCGGTCAGCGTCACGCGCGTTTGCACAACCACAATCACTTTCACGCCGTCCGGGATCGGTTCCCCATAGATTCTGACGTTTGTCACCAAACCGGTCGCATAGAGCGCGCGAACGTCATCCTCGATTGTCTGTTCCGAATACGGCTGGCCGACAGTTGTCTTCAGGTTCGAAAGGATTCTTTGCCGGCTCAACGTCGCCGGACCCGCGTACTGAATTTCGATTTGCCGCACGATTGGTGCCGGCTGCGAGGGCGGAGGCGGCGGCTGTTGGCCGGGAGGCGCTTCCTGACCTGCCGGTGGTGGCGGGGCTTGCTGCCCCGAAGGCGGCTGCTGGGTTTTTCCGAGTATTGTCAGGGATACCACAACGATCGCTACCAAAATCCAGTTGCGGCTGAGGGAACTCGCGAAATTCATATTGTAAAAAATCAACGGCAGATCAGAGCGAATCGGCGTAATTCATGACGATGGCGTTACAAACGTCAACAGAAAAAAGAAGTCCGGGGAATGCGGCGACGCGCGAATTCCGACGATCAACAGCACGCTCGACAGGTCAATAGGTCAAATCGATCGTGTCGATTAATTTGCCGTCAGCTCGTACCAATTGTTGCGTGTCCGAGGTTCGTAGCCGGCCTCCGAGATCAAATGCTCAATTTCATCCCGTGTAATCCGGAACGACGTTCCGGCTTGACTGACCACGTTTTCCTCCATCATCACCGAACCGAAATCATTGGCGCCATACCGAAGCGCAATCTGGCCTATCTTTGGCCCTTGTGTTACCCAGGAGCTTTGGACGTTCTCGATATTGTCCAGATAAATCCGTGATAGCGCCTGCATCCGGAGATATTCGGCCGATCCGACGGGCGTCGCCTTCAACACGACGTTCTCCGGCTGAAACGTCCAGCAGATGAATGCGGTAAATCCCCCGGTCTGATCCTGAACCTCTCGAAGCCGTTTCAGGTGCTCGATGCGATCTTCCACCGCTTCGACATGGCCGAACATCATCGTCGCGCTGCTGCTGAGCCCCAGCTCATGCGCGATTTTCATGACTTCCAGCCATTGTTCAGTATTACACTTGAGCGGCGATATTCTGTTACGGACCCGGTCCACCAGGATTTCTCCCCCGCCGCCCGGAATCGATCCCAACCCGGCTTCCTTGAATTTTGCGATTATTTCCCGCAACGGCATCCGGAAGACTTCCGCAAAGTGATTAAACTCCGGCGGGCTGAACGCGTGAATATTGACTTGGGGGTATTTCTCTCGGATGTGGTTCAGCAGATCGAGGTAGTAGTCGATCCCAAGCTTCGGATGATGTCCGCCCTGCATCAGGATCTGGATGCCGCCGATCGAAACGAGTTCGTCGATCTTGTGATCGATTTCTTCGTGACTCAGTACGTAGTGGTCTGCGTCGCGCTCAGTTCTATAAAAAGCGCAAAACTTGCAGTAGACGTTGCAGACATTGGTATAATTGATGTTGCGATCCACGATGTAGGTCACGATGTCGTTGCCTTTGCCTTGAAACGCGGTTTCCTTTGCAATTTCGCGGCGCCGGTCAGCCAGTTGCCCCAGCTCGTTGAGTGGGAGACGATAAAGTCTCATTGCATCGTCAGCCGTAATTCGTTCACCATCGAGAACCTTTTCGAAAACCATGGCATCCGGCATTGTCGTGTTCATAGGAGCGACTCCAACACTATTACGTTATTTCGCGCCGCCGCTCAATAAAAGGCAAGTCCTCGTTCAAGCATTAACTTAAGCAAAGCCTCGGCGGGTGAATGAATTTTGTCCCGGAGGCACGGCATGATAGTAGCCAGGTACGAAGTGCCTTCATGTTATAAAAAGTACGGGTTAGT
>CAZMNG010000447.1:0-4529 GCA_964567505.1 uncultured Chthoniobacterales bacterium | reverse complement strand
CGCGACCACGAAATTGAAAATCGGTACGCGCCTATGCCAAGATCGCGCATCAGGTGGATGTCGTCGGCGTAACGGTGATAGTGGTCGCAGGCGACGTCTCCATTTTCGGAGCGCTCGACGTTGCCCGGAGTGTGCGAAAAGGTGTCCCAGATCGACGGTCCGCGCCCGTCTTCTGAAGTCGCCCCCTCGACCTGATAGCTGGCGGTGGCTGTTCCCCAAATGAACGGCGCAGTAGATGATGAAGACATAAAAGGGTTCAAGACGCTATCTTAAGGAATCTGCATGTCCAAGTGAAAGAATGACACGGCGCATTTTCTTCGCACATTATCCACGTGACCAGCATTCAGGCGAAGGTCTATCAAGACAGATGACCAGGAAAATCCGGTTGGCAACAGAGTCCGATGCGAGCGCCGTGGTCGGGATTTATGCGCCCTTTTGCGAAACCTCGCCGATTACGTTCGAAACGAGGATCCCCGCAGTTTCCGAGGTCGAGAACCGGATCCGGACAATTTCCGAGATTTGTCCGTGGTTGGTCTGCGAGCAAGAGGGCGAAATTTTGGGATACGCCTACGCGGGTCGGCATCGAGATCGGGCAGCGTACCAATGGTCGGTCGACGTTGCTGTCTACCTGTCTGCCAAGCATTACCGCGAGGGCATTGGGACCGCCCTGTACACGGCGCTGTTTGACCTTCTGCGAATTCAAGGATTCTTCAACGCCTACGCCGGAATTACGCTGCCGAATCCGGCGAGTGTTCGGCTTCATGAGCGATTTGGTTTCGAACCGGTGGGAACCTACCGAAAAGTCGGATACAAGGCAGGCGCCTGGCATGACGTCTCCTGGTGGGGGCTGGCTCTGCGACCGGCGGTCGATTCTCCGGCAGAGCCAATTCCTTTGCAGGACGCAATCCGGCGCGAGGACTTCTGTGCCACCATCACATCGGCAGAATATCTCCTTCGATAATGAAGACTCAGATATCGCCGTATTGGGCTCGCCCGATTTTTGCCGCCTTTGCCATCTTTGTCGGAACAGCGGGATTTGCCCTGGGTCAATCGATTCAGCTCTCTGAATCGCAAGCTGAAAGAATCGGCAGGCGGCTCTGGCAGAATGAGTCGGGCGGCACGATCACAGGGCTGACTGCATGGAATGACGGCGAAGAGTTCGCTTCGCTTGGGATTGGTCATTTTATCTGGTATCCAGCCGGCAAGCAGGGCCCGTTCGAAGAGAGTTTTCCACCATTGGTCCGCTACCTTGTTTCGCAAGGGGCGTCTGTTCCGGAGTGGCTCGCACAAGCCGGGGCCTGCCCCTGGTCGAGCCGCGCTCAGTTCGTGGCCGATCAGCAAGCCCCACGCATGAAACAGCTAAGAGCTTTGCTCGCCGGGACCATTGGACTCCAGGCCAGGTTCGCTGCACTCCGGTTGGAGCGGGCACTGCCGAAGATGCTGGAGGCGGCTCCGGCCCAAGATCGTGACAAGATACAAAAAAATTTCGACCGACTGGCGGCCGAACCCGCCGGCCCATACATCCTGGTCGATTACGTCAATTTCAAAGGAGAAGGCACGCTGGAAAGCGAGCGCTATCACGGGGAGGGTTGGGGCCTGCTTCAGGTCCTCCAGGAGATGGGGAACGGATCCGCGAAAGCAGAATTCGCACGCGCTGCTGATAAGGTTTTGACCCGACGCGTCGCGAATTCTCCGGTGGCGCGCGGCGAAAAACGGTGGCTCCCCGGCTGGAGAAATCGAGTCCGGACGTACGCTGAATAACGCTACTCCGGAAAGTTCGGCTTCATTGCAACAGGTTCTTTCCCCAAACCGGGGCAATGGATGAACTTCTCAAAAGCTCTTAGACTCGTGAGAAGTTCATGGAATGTAACATAGAGGTTTTGAGGTTAAGTTAATAATTAACTGTAATTGAAATCTCTAGCAGACCCGAAGAGCGATGTCGATGTCCTTTGGTCCGCGACGGGGACCCCCCTGTCGGAGCGCGCTCATTTGCCTTCAATTCGGTCCTGAGCCATTCAGAGAATTCGCATCCGGCGCATTTCGCCAACGAATCGCACAAGCTTCGAAAAAGCGCGATTCGTAACCAGATTTGGGTTCGACCTTGTCGGTTCGCGATTTCGTCGCGGTTTCGTGAATACAATTTCATCAAAACGCGGGACCCTTCTCGGCTCAAGATTGAACGTTGAACGCTCTCAATAATAGGTGAGTCTACGCTGGCAGTTACAACGCCAAAAGGAAGGAGAGCTTGCTGTAATTATCATAATTACCAAGCTTCGGTCGCATGGATGCTGATCACTCAAATCGCATTCGTTATGATAAAGAAGTCGTTATTGTCCGTTACATTCTGCGCTCTTGTATCCGGGGCTTTCGCCCCTGGACTGGGCCTGACCGCGTTGCCATCCGGCAACGCTTTTGACAGTTGTTTTGAAGGGAATCGAGAATCGATTCTAACAGCGCCTGATTACTGGGCGACGTCAAAAGAAAATTCGTTGCGTCGCACTTTGGCCTTCACGATGCCAACGCACCCGCCGCAAGTGAACGTGGCCTTCACGATGCCAACGCACCCGCCGCAAGCGGACGTGGCCTTCACAATGCCAACGCACCCGCCGCAAGCGGACGTGGCCTTCACGATGCCAACACACCCGCCGCAAGCAAACGTGGCCTTCACAATGCCAACGCACCCGCCGCAAGCGAACGTGGCCTTCACGATGCCAGCGCACCCGCCGCAAGCGAATGTGGCCTTCACGATGCCAGCGCACCCGCCACGAGCGAACGTGACCTTCACGGTGCCGGCACATCCGCCCGCAACCAGTTCAATGGCGTAGTTTTGAGCCCCTTAAACTGCGGGCGCGTGACGAACTGGATAGAGCCCCGACGCCCTTGGTTTCGCTTCAGGGACTGACGCGAACAAGGCGTTCGGAGCGATCCGGTTCATTCCGGTGAAAACCGTCAGAATGCGTCGGCGTCGGCTTGAGGTCCGGCCAGGGACCGTTCGGTCGGGGAATTGCCTTCCCCGGATGATCGGTTCCGACAGGATGCGATTCATTTATTCTGCTGGCCGCAATCGTCGACCGGACATTGATTCTTCGTTCACTAACTCAGAGTAGAGGTGACGTGCAGCGGCGGGAATGTTACGGTCGGCGGGATGATTTCATTACAGTTCGATAAAGCCCAACCGCTCAACGGCTATCGACTGGTTTCACTTCGGGCCGAAGATCGTGACGCGCCGCTTGCGATCAGTCTGTTCGTGCGAGCCGACGGATCATCGGGTGCGTCGCCGTTCATTCTGCTGCGGGAGACGATGGATTCGTCGATTTATCTTGGATGCATCGTCGACCGGGCCGGACATCCCAAGGCGTCCGTTGAAATCTGGGTACAAAACGTCGATCGGGTCGCTTCCAGTTTTCAGGCGCGACTCGAGCAATTAACCAACGCTCTGCTGGATCGACGCTGGTCCGAGCGCGCAGCGATGTTTCGCACGCTCAAACGTGGGACAATCATTGAGACCGGAGCCGAATTCAGTCATCCTCCCCCTTCATTGGTTGACGACAATGAAGGGGCTCTGGTTCACCCGGTTGAGCCGGTGACTGGGCGTCCGTTTATTCTGTGTGAGGACGAGAAGGCGTTGGAGCTGGCCGGTCTGCCCTCCTACGCATCCTCGCTGCATCGTTATTTGTGGAATGGGGCTGAAGTCGAGGAGCCGGTATTCCTGGCCGTCACCAGCGATGCGCCTCTTCCGGCTGGTGTTAGAACTGCCACTGAACAGTTCAAAGGTTATTACTTGTTCAATCCTGGCGGCGGCTTCCTTCTTGTGCGGCCTTTGGCGCCGCTTGCTTTAGTCGAGTTCGCAGATTTGCTCTCGGGCAAACTCTGGCCCGGGATTATTTCGGGAAAAGAAACAATTCACCTCAGTTCACCCTATTCGGAGCTCGCGGATGCTGAGGCAATCCTCTATCGCGGTACGCATCTCTTTAGCGGGCGAGCAGGCAGAGCAGGACGGCTGCTTGAAACTTTCCATCTCAAACTCAACCTGGTTCTTCAGACGCTGGAAGAAACGCGAGCTGCGATCCGGTTTCAGCAACTGCCGTTTCTCGTTCTCGGGGCCGACAGCTTTCGAGTCCAGCTTTTTGAGCTGGGAACAGGGTTACCGCTTTTCTGGAGCGGTAAAGTGGACTTGGCCGAGTCAAGTTGCGCAATCGCTTTGTCTGTCGGCGGCGATGCCGCTCGGTACTTTATCCCAGCGGAGTTGGAGGGTCGCTCCATTTACCGGCCTCAAGCGAGATATTCAGCCGAACAAGGAGTGGCAAGCGTTCGCATTCGGAGAGTTTCGATTCCGGTACAGGGGGGGACGAGCCTGGAAGCGACGCTGACAACGGACGAACGAATGAACGTTGCTGCAAGCGACTTGATTCATGTGCGGCTCCCGATTGCCGGCGGAAGAGCGGACCTCTACGGGCACGTGGACGAATCCAAAGCGCTGGCGAAAGGGGAAACGAGATTTCGCACGATTCCGCAGAATTTCTCGCCAT
>CAZMNG010000446.1:0-4550 GCA_964567505.1 uncultured Chthoniobacterales bacterium | reverse complement strand
TTGGAATCAGTATCGGCTTCCAGACGCCTCGGTACCCGACATTTTTTCGTAGAGCTTCGTGGTCGGGTTTATCGCGATGGACCGCGATGCGTTGTCCTCCCTCGAGACTGCCGTCATTTTCCACAAAATTCGTGATTCCGGCTGGCCGGAAAGAGTGCGGTGAATAGTGCGCCGGCAATCCGGCTGCTTGAGCCGTCGTTTGAAGACCGCCTCCCCTGCAGACGCAGATACGGCGAGCGACGCAATTCCGACAACGGTTAAGGCGTAATTGTTTTCATAGTTTGTCTAGTTTAACTCGTTACCTTTATGACGAGTGCTGTAATAAGTTGGTTGCAAATTTTTTTCCTGTAAAGGGGCTTGTTATAAAAAAAATTTCCGTCACACTTCGCGTGTCGTGCCGCTCCAGGACTTGTCTGGATAAAAAAAATTCAGGATAATTTTTTGAATAAAATGTGATATTTGTCGTCGTTTTCCGGCCCGGCTGGAAACGACATAATATCCGAAACCGAGCTATCATTCGAACTATCGTTAAACGAGATCGTTAGCCGGGCGATTTGCATACCTCGCAAGCTGTTTGGAGACTGCGGCTTAGCCTGCGAGACGGACGGATTCCGGTAGGAACCGTTCTTCAATGTACAATGCGTTTCCAGAAAGGATACCAGAGCGGAGTATTCCCTTCTGGATCGACGGGGTGAATCGTCGCTTTGCGGTAGCCTTTTTCGCAGTGCTTGATGACAGCGGCGAATTTTGGCAGCGACATCAGCTCAAACGGTTTGACGAGATACTCTTCTTCGCGCGTGCGCGTTGTGCTGCGACCCCCTCTGGAGCGTGTGTACGATTTCTTCCAGTGCATTCGTTTGCCGATGAAGTCGGCGGAACTCTCGGCACAAGTTCGGTCGGCAGCCTTGAATATGATTCGATTGCGGAGATTGAGCAGCGTGACATCCGCTTTTTCCTTTGTGCCGATTGCCGGAACAAACGACAATTTTGACTGTGCGGCCATCACAGTGGTCGCATTCGCCTGGCGGATGACGTCGACATTTGCGTCCGAGCCGGTGATAAAGCGCTGCGCCTCGTCTTGCCAGCAGATGAGCAGGTTATCTTCGTGGACCGGCCGTTTTTTCGGTGGCCGCGGATCGAAGCGTCGAAGAACATGGGTGTAAAAGAGCAGTTTTAGCAGCGTGGTAATGTACCGTCGCTCGGTCTGATACTTTTGCGGCATGGAAAGGCAAATGATGGCGCCGTCGTCCAGGGCCGAGAAATCGAAGCTGTTTTGTTCCGGACCAAACACCTCGACAATGTCGGGATTGGTAAAATAATTGAGGTAGTTGTAAATGGTGGAGATGACGCCTCCGAGCTGTTCCGGAGGCTGGCGAAGATAGGCATTGAGGAAATGCTCGTAGCATTCTCTGACTTCCGGGTTTCCCTGGTTTTTGATCGATTCCAGGTGTTGCAGAAGGGTCTTGAGAACGGGCTGATACTGGAGCACCTCCAGCAACAGGTGCATCGTGGGAACCAGGTTCAGAAGCCTGAGCAGCTGGATCCCGCGACCGATGTTTGCATGCGCCTGGGTTTTGAAGAATCCTTTGTCTTCGGTCCCTGCGGCTAGTGAGGATGCGGTATCGACAATCACCGTGGCATAAGTCGACCACGGGATCGTCGCATCCGAGAGTAGATTGAACCGTGCAGGCGCTATCCAGTCGTCGTCCGCGTGATCGGGTCTTGTCTGAAGGAGGAGCAAGTCGTTTTCCCGCCCATATTTTCGTGCCATGCGTACCAGCGTTTCGTGGTAGATACCCTTTTCGTCGCAACAGAGACCGCCCCAGTCAGTTTCATGCTGGAAGACGGAATGGAGGAGGACGTTTATCGCGAAAGTCTTTCCGGCGCCCGTGTCTCCTGTGATAAGCCAGCCTCGGCAAAAATCGTTGCGGTCCCACGTCAATCCACCGAGTTCCGCCGTCGCCGTGCGAGATTTCCTGCCGGGCGGAGCGAAATAGAGGGTGAAGGGAAATCCAATGAAAAGTGGCAGGAAGCTGAACCATCCGACGATCGGTTCAAAGAGCCAGCCAAAGACGCCTGCCGCCAACCAGAGGAGAAGCAGAGGCGCGGAGCAGACGTAGGCTGCGCGCTCCGCTCGTCTGCGCGAGGCAATCCAGCGCCGGGCATTCGCGACCGCATCCTGCAGCGGTGTTTCGCCGGCCGAGTATCGGCGCTGATAAACGGACCGGCCGCATTGGGTAACTCGGACGGTGAATCTTGGCCGAAGTCGCGCCGTGCCCTGTGCGCGATCGAGCACAGGAAAAAGGGCTTGACCGGTGATCTCGAAGAGGCCCTGCTTGCCGAGGCTGATCGCCGGAGTTTCCTTGCCGTAGTCTGGTAACCGGATACAACTCCCGTCACTCCCTGTTAGAGACATGGAATCCGGTAACGAAGCAGTAGCCGGAGAATCCAGTAATGCCTCAGCGGCAGTCACGGAGGAAAAAATATCGCCCACGCCACACTATACAACACAAACAGAATGTGTTATCAACTGATAAAGATCTAAAAATTTCGGGCGCACCCCGTGAGCGTAGAGCGGAGAGGATCGGCATCAGCGCGACAAAATGGTCCAGGGCGATCTGCTGATCGTCGCGCCGGGTGCGCGCGCCGGTCAGCGGCTATTTACCCCAGCGATTCAGAACCGCGTTCGTCACCGCGTCGCGAATCGCGTCATGGCGCATTGCCCATTGAAACTGGTAGACCCGGTTCTCGTACTGTTCTTCGAACTCCTTTTTCATCGCTTCGGTAACTTTTGCTGCGGAGACCGCCCCTCGGATCCGTGCAGCAACCTCATCGACCGTTTCGAGACAGTAGGCAATTAGCATTTTCGCGGCTCGCTGGGAGATATCATCGAGCTCTTCAGTGCAAATCAGGAAAAAATTTTCCCACGTAACCTTCGTAACGCCCTTGAGCCATTGTTCTTTTCCCTCGTAGAAAATTCCATCCTTGCGGTAGGTTTCGAGGAAGTCGTCGATCGACAGCTGTTTCCCATCTGCCGAGAACGACCATTTGGCTGGTTCTACCGTACTCTGCCTGGTTTCCTTCGCGGTGGCCATTTTTAGTGTTTCTCTTCAGAAATTTTGTATGTAGTTTCTGTAACACTCCTATTCACTGAAAGTAAAGTGCGTAAACACAACAAAGTTTTTAATACGTTGCCTGTTCCCGGGCCGGCAGACCAGCTCGGGTTTGGTGACGATCTGATCGAAGCGTTTTACAAGCTGACCGAGGATGAGCGAGAGATCGTAATGGGGATCGTTAGCCGGCTCAAACCTGGGGTGACAGCATATGATGTGGACGATTTCGATCTTCAGCCCGCGGCGATGAAATTGCTCACGTATCACCGCCTTGTGCTGCACAACGGAGACAAACAGAATTCGGTTCTCTACGCGCGTTGGCTCAGTTCGATCACGTTAGTTGAAAAGAGAATGACGCTGCACCTCGATCCGGGTGTGGTGCCGCACCTTGAGCGCTTAAAGAATCATCAGAAGGAAGATTCCGAGCGCGCTAGTGTCAAACTGGCAAGCCAATACTCGATCCGCCTCTACGAGTGGGCCTGGAAATGGCGACATGTCGTGCTGAAGCGGATTTCGATACCACAAATCAGAAGAGTTCTTGGAGTGGACGAAGTGACGGACGCGCAGGGGAATGTCATTAGCGAGAAGTGTCTGGTCCATTGGCCGAATCTGAAGCAGCGCGCAATCGACCGCGCTCTTCACGAAATCAACGAAAAGACAGATTTAAGCATCCGTCTCGTTGCCGTCGGACAGGCCAAATATCGGCGCGTCCTTTCGCTGGCGTTTGAAATCAAGGAGAAAAAACGGAAAACACGCGTGAATGGCTCCTCAGCGAATCAGTAAACCTCGGTCTTTTCTGATGCTGGCTCGGTGAGGACACGAAGCTTGAGCTGCCGCGATTCTTTCACTCGCGCGACCCGGAAGTTTGCCAGGTCATCGAGGAACTGACCGCGGCCGGGAAATTCTCTCCCCAGGGAAAGCTCGACATCGGCGAAAGTGTACCGGAGCGTGATAAGGCAATCTCCAAGCAGATCGATGCACAGCAGGCAGGAATAGGGAAGGATCTTGGTCCGGGCGGGATTTTTGAGCTCAAAAGCGCAGGAAATACCCGACTGGCTGCCGGAATGGCAAATGTAAGGCTGGTCTTCCAATCGTGGAAGGGCGTAGGACCCAGGCACAATGCCAAAATTACAACTTTTTAGTATGTTGTCAACACCTATTGATTGCTCGTTTGAAACGCCTCCTGCGCGCGACCCAGGATCGATAAGATTTCTCCGGCCAGGAAGAGTGACCCGGTCACCAGAATCCGATCGTCGAAACGACGCGCGAGATTGAGCGCCTCTTGAGCGTCGGCACAACGGGTCGAACGAATTCGCCTCGGCACGAAGCGTTCGATTTCCGAGGTCGACGCCGTTCGCTGGCTTCGGACCGGAACGATAAAGAACCGAGCGGCCAATGGGCTCAACGTGGCGATCATGGTCTCCAGGTCCTTATCTC
>CAZMNG010000445.1:0-4556 GCA_964567505.1 uncultured Chthoniobacterales bacterium | reverse complement strand
CCATTGGACGAGCGCCAGTCCCAATACACCACCCCCAAAAGCCAGGACTGAGCCCACCGAAAGATCGATCCCGCCAATCAAGAGGACCAGCGTCATCCCGACCGCGACGAAGATTGCCGTCGGGATCTCGTTCGCAATCGCTTCGAACGTTGTGATGGAAAAGAAGTGCGCCGTCCGCACACTGAAAAACGCTATTAACAAGATCAGCACGATGACCAGACCAAAACTGTTCTCAGCGATTTCGCGTGTCTGACTTCTTCCCCGGTTTGGAGGATTCGCCGCGGTTGACGGAGTAGAGGATGCTTGCATCGTAGGATGTCGCGGAAATCGGACAAGCGCTTGGGTTCGTGAGAATTTCGGGCCGTCAGTTATTCGAAGAGGTCTTGGTGAGCTCACTGAAAGCGGCGGCCATTATCCGATCCTCGCTCCATTCGCCACGATGAAAATCAGCGACAATCTTTCCCAGGGACAAAACTGCAATCCGATCACATAATCCGAGCAGTTCCTTCAAATCAGATGAGACCACAATGACGGCGGTCCCGGCTGCCGCCAACTCGCCCAGCAAACGATAGATTTCGAACTTCGCGCCAACGTCGATCCCGCGGGTCGGTTCATCGCAAATCAAAATGCGGCACTCGCGATACAGCCAGCGAGCAAGGACAACCTTTTGCTGATTGCCGCCACTGAGGTTTACCGCCCGCTGCTCGCCGGATGAACACCGGATCGTCAGTTTATTAATCCATTTGTCGGTCACTTCCATTTCCTTTGACCGGTTCAGCCAACCGGCAAAACCACTAATCTCGCCAATCAACCGCGCGAGCGAGATGTTCATGCGAATTGGCTTGGGCAGAAGAAGTCCCTGACTTTTCCGATCCTCAGTCAAAAACCCCATTCCCAGCTCCACTGCATCCGCGGGCTTGTCGATGCGAACCTCGGCGCCGTCGATGTAAAAGCGCCCTGTAGCGCGAGGATCCGCCCCGAATATCGCGCGCATCGTTTCGGTCCGCCCGGATCCCATTAAACCGGCAAAACCGAGGATCTCGCCCCGTTTCACTTCGAACGTAACGTCACGCACAACAGGAGGCGCTCGCAGGCCTTCCACACGGAATGCAACTCCTGCCGATCCGCCCATGCGATCTCGTTCTACAGCTTCTCCGAGTTCCCGGCCGACCATCGAGCGGATCAAATCTTCGACGGTGTACTCGCCACGATTCCTGACACCGACCATCTTGCCGTCGCGCAAAACCGAAACGCGATCCGCTATCTCCTGAACCTCCTCAAGGTGGTGCGTGATGAAAATGATCGCTACTCCGGCCGCCTGCAGTTTTCGGATCTGCGAAAAGAGGTTCGCCGCATCGGCACCAGTGAGCGCCGCAGTCGGTTCATCGAGAATCAGGATCCGGCACCGCTGCGAGAGACCCGCTGCAATTTCAACGAGCTGCTTCTGACCAATCCCAAGTCGACGGGCGGGCGTGGCGGGATCCAAACCCCCGAGCCCGACCCTCGCCAGCGCATTCCGAGCCTCATTGCCCAGTCTTCTGCCACGGACCCAGCCGAGCCGATTCGGAAGTCGATTCAGGAACAGATTCTCAGCCACTGTCAGATTGTCGATTACGCTGAGCTCCTGTAAAACGATCCGAATACCTGCCTGTTCCGCCGCGCGTTTGGAGGTCGGCCGGTAAGGCGCGCCATCGAGAAACATTTCCCCGGAATCAGGCTGGCGTAGCCCGGTCAGGATGTGGCAGAGCGTGCTCTTGCCGGCGCCGTTTTCGCCTACGAGCGCGTGAACCTCTCCGGCGCACAAATCGAAGTCCACGTCCGAGAGCACTGGACTCGCGTACGATTTCGCCAGGGCCTTTGTTTCGAGGAACGGCGGAGGCATTCAGTCACACTCGCGCTGCCGTTGGCGCAACCGGCCAGCGACGCTCGTTGAAGGTTTCCGGACCGCGAATTACTTCAGGTTATCCTTTGTAATCAGGTCGACTTGCGTCTCCTTGTCGGAGGTTGCTGCGTCTTTCTTGCCAAGGTTGTCCAAGGCATATTCGATCCCGAACACCGCAAGTTCGTCGGCATGCTGGTCGGCCGTCGCCACAACCTCGCCCTGCTTGATGAGCTGTTGCACCGCGGAGATATTATCGAACCCGGCAACTTTCACGCTCGAGAGCTTGCCGGCCGCTTTGAGGGCCGCAACGGCGCCCAGCGCCATACTATCGTTCGAACAAAAGATGGCCGCCAGATCCGGGGTCTGTGTGATGATCGCGGCCGTCACCTGGTTCGCTTTGTCTGTCTCCCAGTCAGCCGATTGAGAAGTCACAAGATCCAGGTTTGCCGCTTTGATCGCATCCTCGAAGCCGAGCTTTCTCTGGATCCCGTTGAATGCTCCGGGTACACCTTCGAGAATTGCCACTTTCGCATTCGCTGGAAGGAGTTTGACAACATAATCGCCTACCAGTTTCGACCCTTTCCGGTTGTCCGGACCGACGAAGGCGAACTTTGCATGTGCCTGTGCAAGGGCATCGGTATCGAATTTATTATCGATGTTCACAACGAGAATCCCGGCATCCTGCGCCTTTTTGCAGACGGCTATCAGCGCCTTGGAGTTGGCTGGCGCGATGACGATCGCATCGACTCCCTGGGCAATCATTTGATTGACGATGTTGATCTGTTGGCCGACGTCGGTCTCGTCTTTGATGCCGTTCGAAATCAGGTCGAATTTTGACGAATTCTGCGCTTGGTAATCCTTTGCGCCTTTTTCCATCGTCTGAAAGAATTCATTGGCCAACGATTTCATCACAAGGGCGACGCGCGGTTTCGCCGCGTCGGCTGCGTGTGCGATATAAGAAGGAAAAACGGTGGCCAGCAAAAGTGCGCCGGCCGTCCGCAAAGCGAAGGGTAACAAATACTTCATAGTGTGATGTTCCAGGTGGGAGGATTCAGAAACGTCTGCCAAGGCAGGTTCTTGTCATTGGGGGATGATAAGGTTGATGCCGCTGGGCGCCCTGCAAAAACCATCGGTGCTACCGACCCGTAGCAACTGCAACGCTGGGCTACGAAGTGTAAGTTCGTCAAACAGAAAATAAGAGCCACGAAAACAAGGTAATTTAACAATATTCGGGTCTGGCCGGTTTAATCGTTGAGTATCTCAACCGATATTCCGGCGTTTCCAAAATCATTGTTCGTTCTTGATCTCCACTCTGATAGCGTTGGCTCAAGTGTCCTGTCCCCGAAATGGCAGATACTTCGCCTGTTATTTCGGGGACGGGACACCAGGATCTGACTCCGGATATGCAACCTTCAACAATTGTTATTTCGTATGAAACAAGTACTCCGATTTATGCCAGGGCTGATAGGGCTGATACTGGCAGCATGGGTTCCGGCTGCCTTTGGGATGGGCAGCCAGCCTGTTCCTGAACCGGCGGCCAAACCGCCGATACCTGCGGTGGATGCAGCGGCGATCTACAACCAAGGGGTTGCCCTGATGCATGAGAAGAAGTATGCAGAGGCTGTTGTCGACTTTGAAAAAGCGGTCCACGCAAAACCGGATTTCGCCGAAGCCCACAATAACCTCGGTTATTGTCTCCGGCAGCAAGGACCGTCGAACTTCCGCGAGGCCCTCGCGCACTATGACCGGGCAATTAAGCTGAAACCGGATCTTGCCGAGGCATACGAGTATCGAGGGGTGCTGTTCGTCAAAATGAACCGCAAAAACGACGCCGACGAAGATCTGGCTACACTGCGACAGCTGAACCCCAAACTTGCCGCGAAATTGGAGTACGCCATGAAACATAACGGCCAGGAACTGGCCGGGTATTGAGCTGCACGTAATTTTCTGCTCCGAAAGGGGCCGATAGAAGCAGGCTCAGTGACGGGCGGCACACACACGCACGGTCGACGAAGCGACGCGCAACGCAGGATTGGCTTGCACCCTGCCTAAGATTGGCGTCCCGGCTGTCCGTCTTGTGTGCAGTCCGAATGCCGCGAAGCTGCGCATTGCTCAGCACCAACGATGAACTGCCCGGTTAACCGCGCTACACAGGCTGGAAGCCTATGCTCCGGTGCCGGTCTCAAACCGGTCTGTGGCCGTGCTCCTGTATCGATCTTTGTGGCCGGTCTTTGCTTGTGTTCGGCTCTCTTGGCCCGGAGCGAAAGTCTGCCTCATCCGAAGCCGGTGATCAGCTCCGAGATGCCTCGCGATGTCGACGCGCCCGTTGATCCTGATCTCGACGAGATCGCAGCATTCGACGACTACTCATGGAGGGCGTTCATCGCCCTGAGTTGGCCCGCAAAGCCCGGTGTCCGCGGCGTGCCGGATGAATCCAAACGCATCGGTGACTCCTCCGACGCAAACAGCCAGGTTGTCTGGGAAACCTGGAAAGCTGACTACGAGATTCTTGGACCGAACGAGATGGAGCCAACGGATCGGTCCTCGTTTGACGGATCGACTCTAGTTCGTGCAGTGCATTTCGACGGTTCCGGGCAGAGAAAGGTTCTCGGTTCGCTTGCCGAATTCGGTGACTTCAACCAGGCCGGCAACGGCCGGTTCAGTGGACCACTGA
>CAZMNG010000444.1:0-4563 GCA_964567505.1 uncultured Chthoniobacterales bacterium | reverse complement strand
CGGCTGGTTCCCAAATTCGCACTTTCGTGGGATTGAATATCCAGACTTTCCTCCGACCGGCGTGGATCTCACAGAGCTCAGTCTGGAGAAGATAGTCGCGCTTGTGCAGCACCATTGCGCGCTGCTGCATGAACGGAACGCCAATCCGGCAATCATCGTGGATAAAATACGCCCGTACACGCAGCGGATCTGGAGCCATTTCACACGGGAGGAGCGGTTAGCCTTCGCTCGGAAGTACGCCGCCCGATGGAACGTTTTTCGCCACCGAGTCGCACCGAATATCCACGCGCAGATCACCAGCTCCCAACTCACCGGACAGCTTCAAGTTCACGCCGCCGGTATCGAACGCGTAGAAGCTTCCGGCAGCCAGGTTGTCGTGTTTTTGGATAACGGCGAAAGCCATGCGGGCGATCTCGTGATTAATGCGACCGGACCGGCCACCAAATTGACCGCGTCTCAATCTTTACTGCTGCAAAACCTGCTCCGACGCGGTCTTGTGGCCCCGGACGAAACGGATATGGGAGTACGGGTCGATCCTGACCACACTGTCATCTCAGGCGATGCTAAAAGATCGCGCTTGCTGCTTGCTCTTGGCCCGCTGCTGCGCGGAACACTTTGGGAAACCATCGCCGTACCGGAGCTGCGTGCACAGGCGAGGCGGGTTGCGGAAACGCTCCTCGACCAGCCGCCCGCTGCCGTAGATGAAACGCAAGTCGTGATAGAATACATGATCTGAGAGGCGACCGAATACGGAATAACCAGGCAAATTTTTCCTTCACATCCAAAAAAACCTGGTGATAGTCGACAGATGTCCATGTCCCTAAAGAGGGACAGGTCAGATACGCACTGCCTGGAAAGCTGCCGGAAGACCAGTTCGTTGAAACGTGCTTAAGAGTAGTCATCTTAACGGTCGCACGTGGCTAGCAAACAAAAACAAACTGCCTCCGTCTGGTTGGCTCTGAGAAACCCGGTCTTCGCCGGGCTGTGGTTACCCAGTCTGATCTCCAGCGTCTGTGTGGCCGCCCATGACATGGCGGCCACGTGGTTAATGAATGCGTCGGGCGCTTCCCCTTTCCTGCTTTCGCTGATTGCCACCGCCGCTTCACTGCCGTTCTTTTTCTTTACCTTGCCGGCTGGGGCGCTCGCCGACTTGAGCAACCGCCGAAATATTCTGATTGCGGTTTACCTCTGGTTAGGCGCCGCCGCGGGTTTACTTGCGGTTTGTACCTGGCTGCACAGGGTCCATCCATACCTCATCCTGACCACGGTCTTTTTGCTGGGAGTCGGCTTCGCGTTTAACGGCCCGGTCTGGGCGTCCATCATTCCCGAGATTGCCCAAAAGGAGGAACTCGCTTCTGCGATCACTCTGGGCGGGGTGCAGATGAACCTTGCCGGAATCGTCGGCCCAGCCTTAGGCGGCATTCTATTGCCGATCACGGGCCCGGCGATGCTCTTCTCTCTAAACGCGTTGGCCTTTGTCGGCTCGGCTTGGGTGATTTCGCAACGATATCATCGCCGGCGGCGGCCTGAACCGCATCTGGAAAACTTCCTTGAGTCGTTTGCCAGCGCAGCCCGCTACGTACGGTACACGCCGGGGATTCAGGTCATCCTGACACGGGACTTTTTATTCGGTCTTTTCATTGCGGTTGTTCCCGCCCTGGTGCCGGTCGTGGCGTTGCACCATTTGCGACTCCAAGCGAGCCAGCTCGGATTGGTGTTCACAAGCATGGGAATCGGATCGCTCCTGGGCGCCACCTTGATGCTTCCTTACGCTCGCGCTAAAGCCAGCCCAAACGCGCTAACGATTTTGGCCGGAGCGATTCTGGTCGCGGTGCTTGTTTTAATGGCCGTCGTTTCAGATCTCTGGATGTTTCTGCCCGTCACCGCATTGGCCGGTGTCAGTTGGACGGTGTCGGCTTCCGAGCTCTGGATCGCCGGACAACGAGCCATGCCCGATTGGGCCCGCGGGCGAATGAACGCCGTCCACCTGATGGCCTCGCAAGGCGGGGTGGCGGTAGGCGGAGTCCTTTGGGGTGGGGCCGCGACCTCCCTCGGTCTCGGTCCGACGCTGGTCGGCGGTGCCCTGCTCCTGGCGGCGAGTCTGGCGTTGGCGATCCCGCTCTCAATAAACTTCGCACACACCCTGAACCTTGACCCTGCATCCTTAAAAGCCGAGCACGAATTTTCCTTGACGCCAAAGCCGGAAGACGGACCTGTCACGGTCACGCGGGAACTGATGATTCGTCCGGAAGACCGCGAAAAATTCCTCGCGTTGATCGAGCAGGTTCGATTGATCTTTTTGCGCAACGGCGCTTTTCTTTTCCGGGTCGACGAGAACCTCGAACATCCCGGCACTTTCCGAACCGAAATGCTCGTAAGCTCATGGGCGGAGCATCTGAGGCAGCTTGCACGCATGACGAAAGCCGAAGCCGAGCTTGTCGACCGGACGCGGGCGATGCACTCAGGCGACGAAGAAGCGGTCGTGCGTCACTACCTTCCGGCCAAGCGGCTATCGACTCCAATCGGTTTCAGTCGGTTCCAAGAAAAAACGGATTCGCGCGATCCTCAGGCAACTCCAGTCGTGACTGACGGCGAACGAGATCAGCAAAAATTGGAAGCTGCGAAGATTGCACCCAGATCTGCGTGAAGGAGTTACTGCGCAGGAATACGACAGGCACCAAGATGAATTTCACGCGCTTGAGCTTGCTTTGACACCCATGGACCCCGAGACCGGCGCGGGCCAAGCCAGCGCACGGTGCTCAGCGATGAAAGCGTCGATCTGGGCCGCCACCTGGCCCGGGAAGGGGGCGGTGCGACGGGCTCTCAGGTCCGCATGAGCGTGCACGCACTCGAAGAGCGAGGAGAGCATGCCCCGGGTCTCGTTCACCATGAACATCATATAATGGAAAAGCTTCAAACTCCGCCCGAGGATCCGGGCCCTGATCACTACGGTATCCCCGATACGCACTTCGGAGGGGTACCAGAGATGATGCTCCAGATCGAAGCCGCCCGCGCCCGACGCGGCGAAGTAATCCGCAGTGAGCCCGAGCATCGGGTACATCGCGTCCCCCGCCTCGTCGTAGATGGCCAAGTACCAGCGCATGTTCATGTGGCCGTTCCGGTCCTCGCAGGCAGGCGGGATCACTTTCCGGTAAACCGCAGGCAATAACGCGAGTTGATCGAGCGAGATCGCAGGCGAGCGCATGCTTCCGTCCCCGTTCTTAACTTGATTTCCACTGCGGTTAAAGGGTTTTCCGCAGGTATTCCGCCACCTCGCTCACGAAACGGTGAACGGAGACCTCTGCGATGCGGTGCCCGACCATTGCGTTCACGGCTTTTCCCACCGGGCCGAGCGGTGGTTCGTAGAGACCCTCGAAGTCCAACTGCGTTTCCGTCGCTGTGATTGGATAGACGGAGAGCTCCGCCTTCATAAACGGAAAAAGACGTGGCATCCTCGCGGCCTCCCATTCGAGCTGCAACCGGGTGGCCGGCCCCGACATAGCTTCGCGATCTTTCACTTCGATTTTCTTGACCGAAACCCGAATATCAGCTTCGATCCCGATCCCTCCGATATCGATCCGTAATTCGGACGCAATCGATTGAGCGCGGGAAGCCGCGGCCTTTGTGGCCGACTGAAACACCGCTGCAGTGTCCTTGCTCAGCGCGCTGCGGACCTGTTCATAGGGATGGTTGACGTAATCGTAGCAGCGAATTTCGCGTCGTTTACTCATCAGAACCGCTCCTTCCGCATCTGCCGGGGGCAAAAATTCAAGCCAAGCCGATATTGTTGACGCCCGTTAGATCGATGGTTATGGGTAGCTCCCCAGTTTAGACGACCCTGGCGGCTCGTCAATTTCGCATCAATCTGAGGTCATTCCATCACTCGAGGGAGAATTTCGTGCTTTTGAATCAACTCCATCACGATCGCCAGGAGTTGATCCTTCTTTGTCTTGCTGATTTTCGCGAAAAATGCCTCATCGTGCCTGGATGCGGTGACGGCTAGTTCGGGGACCAGATCGACCCCTGCAGAGGTGAGGCTTAGACGAACTGAGCGCCTGTCTTCGGGCGGTATTTCTCGATTCACGAGTTTTTTTTGGACCAAACGTTCGACCAGGCCCGACGTCGACCCTAGATCAAGGCCTATGGCTTGCGACAGCTCATTGAGGGAACTTTCTCTGCCGTACAAAGCCCGAAGAACCACCCACTGGGCGATGGTTACGCCGTGTTTTTCCAGCGCTCTTTCAAAACTTTTGGCCCCGGCGCGGGCAAGCAGGTTCAGCCAGAATCCGACATGGTCTTCGGGTCTGTTAATCCCTTTCAGTGAACTCTTCCCGCTCATGCGTACCCCCGTCGCTGCCAGTTCTCTCGCGAGCCAGGGGAAAGCCCTTCGGAGCAGCGGTTTGAATGAATCTCCTGGGTTTTAATAGATAATCCATACCACATATTGCCCGGACAAAACATTTACAATGAGTCAAATATCGATCCGAGCGGAGACCAGATCATTGCGGTCCATCAGGTTCCCAATGAGTTTCTTTTGCACTATCGTTCGCCGCGAGGTTGCTT
>CAZMNG010000443.1:0-4567 GCA_964567505.1 uncultured Chthoniobacterales bacterium | reverse complement strand
TAGCAATGGAAGAACTCTCAGCGCTTCGATCCCGATGAATAATCCGATCTATCTGGCTATCGTGCCAAAGGAGGTGGTGCGCACAGTGATCGACGCAGGGATTGCCGGCACCGCGATGCCCGGATTTTCGAAACAAGCCGGCGGGTTGCTCACGGAAGAACAAATCGGGATCCTAACGGACGGGATCTACGTGTGGGCTAAGGGCCACGAAGTCCCGACAGAGAATCTTCCACCCTATAGCGCGGCACTGGGGGATGCGGATCATGGCAAAGAAGTCTTCACGGCGGTTTGCGCGACTTGTCACGGGCCAGAGGGCGAGGGCTTGACCGGTAAAGGCGGGTCGGTCGTTGATCCAGCTTATTTGAGCCTGGTAAGCAACCAATACTTGCGAACGGTCGTTATCGCAGGACGACCCGACCTCGGGATGCCTGGGTTCCGCGAGCGTGTGCCCGGAAAACCGATGACATCTGAAGAGATTTCCGACGTTGTGGCCTGGCTGGCTTCGCACCGGGAAGGAGCAGCCCCTGGACAATCTGCAGAAACCGCTCAAAACAACGGCGCAACGCAACCATCAACCTTAAACCAGTGATGACCCCGAACGAACCTGACAACGAGCATCCAACAAGTCCGGAGGCGAAGTCTTACTCCACGCGCCGTGATTTCCTGCTGCAGATCGGATTAGTACTCAACGCGGTTGCGGCATTTATGATTGGAATACCAATCGTCGGATTTATCTTTTCAAGTATCATTAGGAGCAAGCCGAGGGTTTGGTTTTCGCTCGGTCCGGTTTCAAAGTTTCCCGAAGGGTTGATGCGTCAAGTCGTTTACGAGAATCCGCATCGCACTCAAGCGGACGGAGAGACCTCTCGGCTGACCTGCTGGGTTCGACGCCTCCAGGGCAATGAGTTCACGGTTTTTGCGGCAAACTGCACTCACCTGGGATGCCCGGTGCGCTGGTTTGAAGAGTCGCAATTATTTTTATGCCCATGCCACGGCGGCGCTTTCTATGCAGACGGTGAACGCGCAGCCGGTCCGCCCCCGAGAGGTCTCTACGTCTACGAGCACAAGATTCAGAACGGCGAATTACAGATTAAAGCAGGTGTACTGCCAACCCTGGCAAGTCCCGCCTGATTCGTATGAGCGCAAAGGAGAGACCGATCATTAACGCCGCGACGAACGTAGCCATGTGGGTCGAGGACCGACTGCACCTGGTCAAAATCTGGAAAGCTACCGGCGGCCATCCCATTCCGAAAAGCAGCGCGAGCTGGTTTTACGTTTTCGGGAGCATGACACTGCTTTGCTTTACGATCCAGATCATCAACGGGATCCTGCTGTCGCTCGTCTATGTTCCGTCGGCCAGCGAAGCCTATCACAGTCTGGAGGTCTTGAACTATCAGGAAGAACTTGGATGGTTCCTCCGCGCCCTGCACTACTGGGGTTCGAATTGCATGGTGATCGTCATGTTTTTTCACATGACGCAAGTGTTCCTCTGGGGCGCCTACAAGCATCCGAGAGAATTGACCTGGATTTCGGGAGTGGTGCTTTTGGTGCTGACCCTCGCCTTGTCGTTTAGTGGACAGGTCATGCGCTTCGATTCGGACGCCTATTGGGGAATCGGGATCGGAGCGGCCGTGCTGGGGAGAATCCCGATAATCGGCGCGCAAATGGTCAATTTGCTTTTAGGCGGGCCTATTATCGGCAGTAGCACATTGTCCCGCTTCTTTGCGCTTCACGTCTTCGTCTTGCCAGGTGCAGTGCTAGCCCTGGTGAGCCTCCATCTCCGGCTTGTTCTTTTGAAAGGCATCAACGAATACCCGAAGCCAGGCGTCCAGGTCCGCAAAGAGACTTACTCGAAGGAGTATGAAGAGCTCGTTCACAAAGATGGGATGCCGTTTATTCCGGATGGCATCGGGAAGGATATTGTCGCCAATGGCGTGCTTTTGCTGGTGATTGTCGGGTTGGCCCTTTTCATCGGGCCAAAAGGGCCGGAAATCCCAGCGGACCCAGCTCAGGTAATTTCAGAAGCCAAACCAGATTATCCATTTCTGTGGTTGCTTTCTGCAGCGGCACTGCTGCCGAACGGCTCCGAGGCAGTTCTTTTCTTCGTGATGCCGGCAATAGCAGGGATTCTGCTGCTCGGCCTGCCATTCTTCTCCAACCAGGGCGAGAAGCATTTCAGCAGACGTCCGGTCGCTGTCGTTGTCGTGTTACTCACCTACCTGACAATTGGAATGCTGACTTACGCGGGGATCACGGGACCATGGTCGCCTCACATGGACGCATGGACCAGCTCTCCCATGAAAGCCGAGTTCATCAAAGGGAGGTCACCTGTCGAGTTACAGGGTGCACTCTTGGTCCAGAGCAAACAGTGCCGGAATTGCCACGTGGTGGGCGGCGAAGGAGGTCGCCGCGGGCCCGATCTTTCTGACGTCGGTGCACGTATGAACGAGCCCGAACTGGTTCGCCAAGTGATCCAGGGCGGCGGCAACATGCCCGCCTACGGAAACAACCTGACGCCGCAACAGGTCAAAGCGCTGGTTGATTATCTCGTTTCGCTGCGGCCTGCGAACACGCTTCCCGCGCAAAATCCTGCTAACCTGCCACTCAAGGAAAATTCCTCTTCGGGCGGGCCCGCGGAGCGTCCCCAGGCTGGAAGCTAAGCGAGATTTGAAGTTCCGCGGTTTCTTGAAGTTGGCGTTCGCCGTCAAAGAGTAAATTGATCGTGAGGCGGATCGCAGCGAAAATCTGACGTCTCCGGACAGGCTCTGAAGCTTCCCTGCAAATGAACGGTACACATGGATGGAATACGGACAGTCGAACTAGACGTCTGTTCGCCGCTCTGGGAACGGCGATTTTTTTGGTAGTCCCCGGAATCGTTGCGGGATTCGTCCCGTGGTGGATTTCGCGGTGGCAAGTCCACGCACCGTTTTTCGGCTTCACGGCTCTGCGAGTCATTGGCATTCTCTTGATGGCCGCAGGCATCCTCGCATTACTTGAATCATTCGGACGTTTTGCGCTTCAAGGCATCGGCACACCTGCGCCCGTCTTTCCGCCGCGACACCTCGTTGTCACGGGATCCTACCGCTATGTACGAAATCCTATTTACCTCGCAGTCGTATCGTTGGTTCTGGGTCAAGCCTTGCTGCTGGGTGACATCCGCATCTGCGCATACGCGTTATCTTGCTGGCTGGTGATGCACTTGGTTGTTCTCCTTTGCGAGGAGCCGGCATTGCGGAAATCCTTTGGAGTTGACTACGAAGCATTCTGCGCTCACGTTCCGCGCTGGAAACCTCGTTTGCGCCCATGGCGCGGAGGCAAAGGATGCGATCAACGTCAGCTTCACTAGCGATCGCGCTATTCAGTAGCTCCGAGCCGTCGTTTAGTAGTAGAGACTATCAACGAAAGAGGACGATGATCGAGTCGTGTCGACGACGACGGGTGTGGGCGTGTCGTAACGCTGCTATACTGCTGAGCAATGGAAGATCCGGCGAATGCGGTTATTAGCTCCTGGGCTATGCCGATCGGACCAGTCCTTGCGATTGTGTTCCTGCTCATTGTTTACCTGCGCGGCTGGATCGGGCTCCAGTTCCGCGTCCCACTTCGGTTTCCGCTCTGGCGTCTCCTTGCCTTCGCCGGAGGGCTAGGCGCGATCTTCCTGGCGATCGCATCGCCGCTGGATGCTTTCGGCGGGCTGCTGCTGCAGGTGCACATGATCCAGCATCTCCTTCTGATGATGGTGGCTCCGCCATTGATCCTCGCCGGAGCACCCTACCTGCCGCTCCTCTCTGGGCTGCCTCGCCGGTTCACGCGCGAAGTGATCGGACCGTTTCTGATCTGGACTCCACTCAAACGGATCGGGCATTTCCTCCTCAATCCGATTGTTTCCTGGATCGCGTTCACTTCTTCCAACGTGCTGTGGCATCTGCCGTTTTTTTATGAACTCGCGCTCAGTTCTCCGGCGTGGCACGAGTTTGAACATTTCTGCTTTCTGTTCACCGGGATCCTGTTCTGGTGGCACCTTATCCAGCCATGGCCAAGCCGCCCGGTCTGGCCGCGATGGGCGATGATCCCGTACCTGATTCTTGCCGATCTTCAAAATACCGGTCTCGCAGCGTTTTTGACCTTTTGCGACAGAGTTCTCTACCCGACCTACCAGTTTGCTCCGCGACTGTGGAATTCCAATCCGTTGGATGACCAGGTGATCGCGGGGACGATCATGTGGGTGCCCGGCTCGATCGTCTTCCTGGTTCCAGCCGCAATCATTGCACTTCAATTTCTTTCACCACGACTCCGGGCGCAGACCTCGGCCACGATCGGTTCTCCAAGAACCGCCGTGAATCCCGATTTCGGCCTGGCGCCTCTGCTACGCAGGCTGGGGCTGGCACCGCGGCCGGGCAATCAGCCGCTAGACTTATTCCGGGTTCCGGTTCTCGGAGGCGTGCTTCGTTCAAACCCTTTCCGGCGCGGCATGCAGGTGGTCATGCTGATGCTCGCGATCGCGATACTGCTCGACGGATTCCTGGGCCCGCAACTGAGCCCGATGAACCTGGCCGGTGTTCTGCCCTGG
>CAZMNG010000442.1:0-4573 GCA_964567505.1 uncultured Chthoniobacterales bacterium | reverse complement strand
AGCCGGGCCACGCTTCGAGAATGACCTCTCCGGCTTCTGTGTGGCGCACCGCGTATCTGCCATTTTGGTTGGGCCAGGCACTCCTGCGGCGCTGATCGCAGCGATTAGCGCGCTGCACTGGCAAGAAACGAACGCTCACGGGGTGCGCGTCGTGCGCGTCCCGGATCCAGACTCCCTGCATTTCCATCACGTGTGGGGGGATTATTGGCCGCAGGACAGCTGGATGGGGCGCCAGGTCAATATCGTGACGCACGGGCAGCCCATCGAGCTGCGGATCACCGGCCAGTATCGACCGGTGGAACTTGGTCCCGTGGAAATCCGCGCCACCGTCAATGGCTCAGAGATGGCGAGTTATCGTATCGGCCAGCCCGACACGCAGGTCTTGAGGGTGCCGGCGGATGCCTCAGTCACCCTGACGGCAAGCGCGACCTTCGTACCGAAGGGGCTCCCTCGCAACGCAGAGCAGCGGAATCTCTCGGTGGTTTTAGGCCTGCAGCCGGAAGCCGGATCCGGACCGGCGTGGTGAGGAATGGATTTGCAACTTGCGTCTGTCGCTTTAAACCATTTCGGCAGCGTGATCCAAGTCTCGTTCAAGGTGAAGCCAGAAGAGAGCCAATTCCCGTTCGCAGAAACCGCTTTACAAGGTGGAACTAAGTGATTTTGTACGGCTCTGTACAAGTGATGGCTAACACGTCTAGCACCGAAAACGCCGAAATTGCCGTGGATTTGGTCCCAAGAGCGCAAGGGACTTTCACGGACTCTATCTAGCAATGTCGGTAGCTATTGAAGCTCAGCACATATCCAAGCGCTTCTTCCTGGGAGAGCGGAATCAACGAGCCTTTTTCGAAGACGTCGCCGCAAAGACGATGGACGGAGTTCGCCGGTTGCTTCGTCCGGGAGAAGCATCGAAAGCAAATCTTTCCTCCCGCTACTTCTGGGCCTTGCAAGATGTGTCATTCCAGATTTTTCATGGCCAGACGCTGGCGATCATCGGTGAAAACGGAGCCGGCAAATCGACGCTTTTGAAGATTTTGTCACGAATCACGCAACCGACCAAAGGCGCTGTCAGGGTTTACGGGCGGTTAGCGAGTCTCCTGGAGGTCGGGACGGGTTTTCATCCCGAATTTTCCGGGCGCGACAATATCTACTTGAACGGGACAATGCTCGGACTTTCCAGAAAAGAGGTTCGCCAACGTTTTGATCAGATTGTCGATTTCTCAGGGTTGGAGCGTTTCATTGACGTACCGGTCAAAAATTATTCGAGCGGGATGTACATGCGATTAGCGTTTTCGGTTGCCGCTCATCTGAATCCGGAAATTGTAATTCTAGATGAGGTGCTTGCGGTTGGGGATGCCGTGTTCCAGAAGAAATGTTTCGATCGCATGGAAGAGATCATCGACGAAGGTCATGCCGCGATTCTGGTAAGTCACACCATGTCAATTTTGCAGCGGATGAGCCAGGTCTGTATGTGGCTCCGGCGCGGCCGGGTCGAAATGTTCGGCCCGAGTCACGAAGTGGTCTCCCAATATGAAAAACAGACCACACACGAGGTTGTCTCAAATCTGGAGAAGCAGACCGCCCAGCCGCACGATGCCACGCAATCTGAGGCGATCGCGCGCCTGTGCAGCTGGAAGGTCGAAAGCAAGGTTTCCAAAGACCCGCACACGATCATTTCCGCCCAGGAAAGAGTCACCTTTCATTTCGAAGTCGAACTGGCTGCGGCCGTGCCGGACGGCGAGATTGCCGTATCGCTGGCCGATGTTCAGGGGCTTATTCTCACCACTCACTCTGGAGAACTCCGGCTGAACAAACCCGGCAAATTTTCGTTGGGGCTTGAGCTGCCGCTGCTGCCCATCAAGCCCGGCGAATACATCCTAAGCTGCGCGATTTCCGACGGAAATCATACGATCGCCTTTCTCCGCGCCATCCCGGAATTAACGGTTCTCGAAGAAGGCACTGGCGACGGCACCGGCTACCACGGCGTCCTGAATTTGCCGGCAAAGCTGTCAATAAATTAGCATGAGCGTCCCGCTCATACGCCAAGCTTTCAAATGACCGAGTGAATGAGGTCATTAGAAAATTGCGCGCGCTCCGTGCTAAAATGCCCTTACGTATTGAGCAATTTTCGAAGATGATCCTCTGATGCGCATCGGACTGGATGTTGCTCAAACCTGCCTTGAACGGCACGGCCGGGGCTGGATCGCAGACAGAGTGGCAACCGCAATCAGTAACATTTGTCGAGGCGACGATGTGATCCTGTACCATCAATTCGGCGATTGGCTGAATTGGGATACCTCCCGGGGAACGGTGATCGGGCAATCAAATGTTTCAGCGCCCTTCCTTGGATCTTCCTGGTTCGGCGCCAGGATTGCCTGGAAGCGCATCGCAGCCGGAAGCTCAAATTTGCCGGGTGACCCCGAAGTGGTTCAGTCTTTTTCTTTTCAAGCGCCGAACATTGGAAATGCGCGACTTGTCTATACGGTTTACAATATGAATTTTTGGACGCATCCGCAGTTCGCTTCCGAAAGCAATCGCCTCAATTGTCAGCGCGGCATGCTGAATGCGATTCGCGCTGCGTCCGCGCTCGTGTTCATTTCGGAAAATGCCAGGAACGATTTCTCAACTCTCTTTCCGCTGCCGAAAAGGGTGCGGATGCTGCCGACAGTGGTTCTCCCCCTCGCATCCAGATTTCTCGGCTCCCCGATTTCTCGGTCTGAGTTTCTTCCGGGACCATGGCTAAGCATCGGCACGGTGGAACCTCGAAAAAATTTCGAGCTGCTTCTCGACGCATTCGAGCTCTATCGAGAAAGATCGAACTGCGGGCGAACGCTTTGTTTGGCCGGAGGAAAGGGATGGAAAAGTGCAGCCGCCTGGAGACGCATCGCGGACCTTCAACGACGCGCCATCGTGGAGCATCGCGGCTATATATCAGACAGCGAACTCCAGCGACTCTACAAAGCAGCGTTTGGCTTTGTTTTCCCGAGGCACTACCAAGGCTTTGGCCTTCCCGTTCTTGAATCCATGAGTCAGGCTTGTCCAGTTATTACCTCGAAAAATTCGAGCTTGACCGAAGTCGGTGGCGAAGCGGTCCTTTATTGGGATGGCAAATCGGCCGAGTCACTTGCTGAATGCATGCTTCAGCTAGAGGACGATGAGAAACTGTATGTGCGCCTTTCGAAGGCCGGTCTAGACCGGTCACGGTCGTTCTCGTGGGAGAAAACTGGTCTCGCCCTGAGACAGTTCTACAACCGGCTCGTTTAGCGAAGATTGGGCTCCGCCGAACAACGCCGCCGCCCACTGACGTCTTACCACTTCAGGCGCGAACGTTTCAAGCACACGCGCCTGGTTGGATCGGATCGCCTCCGCCAGCGCCCGGTCTCCCTCAATAAGCCTCCGCGCCTTCGTCTTCATCTCTAAAACATTGGCACAGGCACCCGGGAGCCTGGTACCCGCCAGGCGGTCGATGAGTCCTCCCTCGAGGTAAAGGACGGGCGTACCAACCACCATCGCCTCTAACGGAGAGTAATGAACATGGCGCGGCTCGGGAGAAGAATAGATAAAGACCGGAGTCGATCTGTAAAGATCGACAAGCGCATCGTCTGACAGATAAGGAAGAACCACCGGATCACTGACGGGTCCAGTTTGACTCCCGAAAATCACGTGCGGAAGATCACCAAAATCACGCTTTATGGCCAGATAGGTGCTTTTATAGTAGCCGCCATCAGCGATTGCCGGACATAAAAATAGAGCGTTGCTTCCGGTACCCGTCCAGGTGTTCGCGTGCTTGAAGGTAAATTTTGGAAGAGGGACGGTGATCGTGTGAGCTCTACTGCTGAGAGCGAACTCCTCAATTTCCGCCAAGTTGTCATATGCTTGTGCGAAAATGAATCTTCGCCCCAGCGAACGAATGTCCTCCAACAAGGAAGGGTGTGGAACCCACGTCCGGAATTCGCCGTACGTTCGAGGGTGTTCCCGACCGAATGCACGTGCGATGAGGAGGCCCTGGAATTTCACTGCCGCCTCCCGAAGCGGGGTAGTGTAATAAGTAAAGTGACAGACTATAACGTCAAAGTATCGGTTTATAATTTCGGTGACCGTCGGTGCCCAGCATCGCTCGAAAAAGTTTTCGTGATTCAGTACCCGCAACGCAGCGGGAGCCAGGTCGAGCGCTGCGTCATAGTCATACGTCACCCCCGCGCTGCGAAAGCCGCGATCGTGCATCGGCACAACCTTCGGGACGAACACTTCAAAACCGAGTGAGCGCAGCAGTGGCACTTCTCCAGACATTAAAGTCTTGTGATTCACAATCCAGAAAATCCGCCTTATGCTATCCTGCTGGCGCGCCGGCCGCGATAGCATCGAAATCGGTAGGATTTCGGTTTGGATAGACATTCTTATCCAATCAAGGGCAAGCTTCTTCAGGTAAGAAGAGCGCATGGTTCATGTTTACGCGTGAGGAGTATGTTCGCCGCATCGGGAACCGGGGCGACTCCTTGAAGCGCCACCAACTGGCCCGGTCGCTCATCGTCTATACGTAGGGGATTGAATCCATCGTTTCGAATTGAGTCCCAAA
>CAZMNG010000441.1:0-4576 GCA_964567505.1 uncultured Chthoniobacterales bacterium | reverse complement strand
ACATAATGCGCCACTGAACCTGCCCCGTTCCCACGAAAAACCGTGGCGCGGGACATCCAGAACAATGCTGTCGGCCGTTACGAGCTTCTGGAACGAAGTCAGCCGTCAGTATCGCAAGTATTCCGGCTTATCCGACCTGTATTGGCAATGATAAAGAAGCACTCGTATTCCCACTGGAGCCTGAGCCGGTTTTCAAGGCTTCCGACCAAATGCCCTAAATGAAGCTTGCCAGTGGGGGTGTCTCCTGTGGAAAATCCTTTCACTCGTTGGTTAGCCCCGGCAATATCGATCAAAGGAACATTAAACTGAGACCGGGCAATCAATCAGAAAAACAGAAAAGCCGTGAAACAGATTTTGAACGGATTAAGTCTTGCCTCCGCTTTCGCCTTTATGGCCCTAGTTGTGGGCTGCGCCCATACGCAGCAAGCAGAGAATTTGCTTTCCGCGGCAGGCTTCAGGATCGTCATTGCTACGACTCCTCAGCAGCAACAGCACCTTAAGACGCTCCCAGCATATAAGGTGATACGGGTCCTGCGAAATGGGAAAACCAATTACGTCTACGCAGATCCGGCTCACAACCTAATCTATGTTGGTGGCCTATTTGAGTATGATCAATACCGGGACCTGCGCTTGGCCAAAAATCTGGCCGCGGAAGATCTTCAAGACGCCAAATTGAACGCTGAAGATGAGATGAGCTGGGAAGTGTGGGGGCCTTTCTATTGAACTGAGAGATCCGAAACTATGTCGTGATGTTCGACTATTCCAGGACTACCGCGCTGGTAACTGGCGCATCGTCGGGTATCGGCGAAACCTTCGCGGAGATGCTCGCCCAACGCGGCGCCAGTCTCGTGCTCGTGGCACGCACTGCTAACAAGCTCGAAGCCCTCGCAGCGCGCCTACGGTCGACCTACAAGATCGAGGCAGCGGTGATTGCTGCTGACCTTGCTGACCCGCTGTCTGCTTCCAAGATCCACGCTGAAACCAAATCGCTGCGGCTTCCGGTCAACTTGGTCGTCAACAATGCCGGGTTCGCGCTCGCGGGTGCGTTCCTCGACCACGATCTCACGCGTGAACAAGAGCAGATCGCCGTCAACGTCACCGCGCTGACCACGTTGTCGCATCTGTTCGCAGGTGATATGCGCCCCTTCGGCCGCAATGCGGGCATCATCAACATCTCGTCGAGCGCGGCTTTTCAGCCGCTGCCCTACTCGGCGGTGTATGCCGCCAGCAAGTCCTACGTCCTGCTGTTCAGCGAGGCGCTTGGTCGCGAACTGCGGGAGCAAGGCACCCACATTCTCGCCGTCTGCCCTGGGCCGGTGAAAACCGCTTTCTTTGACAAGATCGGCTCCAAATTGTCGGTCGGTGCGATGGACTCTGCCGAGAGCATAGTGAAGCAGGCGCTGAGTGCGTTTGAAAAGCGGAAAGCCGTTGTAATCCCCGGTCGCTTCGCCGTTCGATTTCAGGCCTTCGGTACCCGTTTGTTTCCCCGAACCATCATGGTGAAATTAGCCGAAAAGGTCTCGCGCAGGGTGATGATGGCGGGTCATGACTAATCTAATGAAAGGCTTCGCACTAGCGAGACGTTCCGCAGATGCGTCTCTGAATCTACGGTCTCTGGAGAGCGAGCCTCTTAACACGTGCTTGCCTGGAATCCTCCAAAAAATGGGCTTCTGACGGCCTGATTTCATTCGGCGTTACGCTCCGGCATGCAGCACCACTTCCCGTCGATGTGAGCGATGTCGGTGCTCAAACAAGTAGAGGCCTTGCCACGTTCCGAGCATCAACTGGCCATCGCCAATCGGAATAAAGCGAAACGAGGGACAGGTCAATTCTTACGGGTCAGGGATCGCATATTTGTAGATCTCCGATTTTCTTTTTCACCAACCAAAACGATCTTAAAAGCGAAACGAGGGACAGGTCAATTCTTACGGGTCAGGGATCGCATATTTGTAGATCTCCGATTTTCTTTTTCACCAACCAAAACGATCTTATGATCAGGAGCCCCCTCCAGACCGAAGAAGAACGCGCAGGTCAGGAGACGACACCGAACCAGGAATGAGCCAAAATGAAATCGATCACCCTGCCGAGTGGTTCAGTTCGCGGCGGCTTCCCCGCCGCCCTGCGGTTTGTTCACTCCCTGAAGATCGCTTGCCACCGAAGGAACCAAAATTTCAAGCCCGAGATCGGATTTGCACGACGCCGCTCGGTACCGAACCTGTATGCTAACTTTGATTTTCGACCGAAGCGCCACTGAGTTTGGCCAAGAGTATCATCCGGAGAACCCGGCCAGGCTGATCAACACGGAAGCTTATCTTCTGGATAAACGCCCCGATTGGACCTGGATGAGACCTCGACTCGCCACCGAACCGGAAGTTTTGCGGGTACACCTCGAGAAACACCTGGAGCGGCTTCGGCAACCGCTCGATTTTGACGCTGATACTCCCTTTTATCCGGGCATTGAAGAGCACGCCCGGTGTGCGGCCGGAGCAGCGATCGGTGCAGTCGATCTGGCTCTGCGCGGGAGGAAAGCTTTCGCTTTGATGCGACCACCCGGCCATCACGCGACTTCAACCAGAGCGATGGGCTTTTGCTATTTGAATTCGGTCGCGATCGCTGCCCATTACGCGCTGGCGACCGGTTGCGAACGCGTGGCAATCTGGGATTTCGATGCGCACCATGGCAACGGCACAGAAGAGATCGTTTTTGGTAACAAGCGGATCCGGTTTGCGTCGATTCATCAGTACCCCGGCTATCCAGGTACCGGTACTGCGTCGCGAGGGAATGTCTTCAATTGGCCGATCCCACCTCACAGTGATCCGGATCAGCACGCCTCGGCGGTTCACCGGGCCCTCGACGATCTTGTCGAATTCAATCCGGATGTACTCCTGGTCTCCGCCGGGTTTGACGCGTTTGCCGGGGACCCGCTCACGGAGATGACGTTGGAGCGAGAACATTTTGCGAAGTTCGGACAGCGGCTTAGAGCAACCGGCATCGCGGCAGCTGCCGTTCTGGAGGGGGGGTACAGTAGCGAACTGCCGATTTTGATAGAAGCCTTTCTAGCAGCCTGGAGCGACTAGCCCGAAAATCTCACCCGGCATGAGCCGGATGAGATTTTCGCGCTCACGAGCTGTGTCGCCTTATCCGACCTTTTCTTTTTTGCTGTTGGAAAAGTTCGCTTTGCTGCTCCGAGCGCGTTGTTCCCATTCGTCAAAAAGATTAAACACCCATTCCGAACCCCAACACCGCTGAGCAATTATGCGTACGAAGATCAGCCCCTGCCTGTGGTTTGACCACGAGGCCGAAGACGCCGCCCGTTTTTACACAAGCATCTTCAAAGAGTCAAAAATCGTCGCCATATCGCGTTATCCGGAAGCAGGACAAGAGATTCACAGGAAGCCGCCTGGGTCGGTAATGACGGTGGCCTTCGAACTTAACGGCCAATCATTCACCGCGCTCAACGGCGGCCCCGTTTTCAAGTTCACTGAGGCCGTCTCGTTTCAGATCGAGTGCGCGACGCAGCAGGAGGTGGATTACTACTGGGAGCGGCTGTCCGAGGGCGGCGATCCGCACGCTCGGCAGTGCGGCTGGCTGAAGGATCAGTTTGGACTCTCCTGGCAGATTGTCCCGGAGGTGCTGCCTGAGTTGCTTAACGACCCAGACACCTCAAAATCCCAGCGGGCCTTTCAGGCCATGCTGCGGATGAAGAAACTCGACATTGAAGCGTTGCAACGCGCATTTGCTGGATAGCGACGGCGAACCTTTCAAAAAATTGATTCGGACGCCGTGTGCGATTTTTACTGTTTTTCGGAATCGAACACCCACTCTTTTTTAAGATCGGCGCGTCTCCGTTCGGATTCAGTTTCAAACCTCGAACGGCGAGCGGCGAACGTTTCTGATTGCGCCTTTGCCGCCCTGCGATCTTCTGCATGCATTTTTGGTTGTTATCGTTGCTGTGCGTCTGTCAGGCCGTCGGGTCAGTCCTCCGCGAGCGCAGCAAATTCGGCGTTCACCTCTTCCGCGTTGAAATATGTTGGATCAAAATCCTCAGCAACCCATTCTTTGGATTCTTCGTGATCTGGATGCGAGGGATCCGCCAGAGACTCCAGCAGCCTGATATAGCCGAATACGCCGCCTGAGTCTTCCGGAGGACAAGCGTTCCGCCCGGTGAGGCAACGTGGCGCAACCGGCACGGTGCCTCGGTCAACGTTTTCGACAAGCACATCATGTTCCCAGCTGTCTCCAAAGTCGTAGGTGTAAACGAACCTGCTACCCTTGCGCGCAATTTGACCAAGGGTCGTCGCATTTTCGTCGTTCGCACTCTCCGATGCGGTCGGATCGCCGTAACTCTTCGAGCCAACTTGAAACTCGTGCAGGTGCTCGTCATACCAGCCCATGGCGATCTGAAATAGCTGGTGCAAGTCGCCGAGCAGAATATCTCCTCGGACCTCCAACCTCCGCCAGATTGACGGATCCGAATGGCGCAGCGTGATTTTCAGGCGATAGGTCGTTGTTTTAAATACCTGGTTCGAGATTTTCTCTGAGCCGCGTTTTGCCGGCAGCGCCTCAAGAACTTTCA
>CAZMNG010000440.1:0-4591 GCA_964567505.1 uncultured Chthoniobacterales bacterium | reverse complement strand
ATTCCGGCTTCGACGCTTGCCAAAAATCGCAATGGGCTGTAAAAAACAACCGACGTTGCACACCAGATAAGAAATCGACAGCCCCCGAAAGAGCTCTGCTCGAATGACGCTTTGCAGCCGCTGTCAGGGCCTTCCAATTTTAACTCATTCGCTTTTCTTTTTCTAGAGATGTTCAGAAAACCACGAATCAACAGGATGTTTGGCGCGGACGACAAATGTTTTGACGTCGCGATCGATCACGGATTCTTTAACGAGCTGGGCGTGATGGCCGGCATTGAAAACATGTCGAACGCCGTAAGAGCCGTGCTCGAGGCGGGTCCGGATGCCGTACAGCTCACAATCGGGCAGGCGCACCGGTTGCAATGTGTACCCGGCAAGCAAAAACCGGCGCTTGTATTGCGTGTTGATGTCGCAAATGTCTACGGAAAGAAACTGCCCGCTTACCTGTTCAGCAGAATGATCAGTAATCCGGTTCAACAGGCTGTGCGACTGGACGCCGCGTGCCTTTGTATCAATCTCTTCCTTCTACCGGGCCAGCCGGCGGTGCATGCGGAATGCATCGACAATATTTGCGCAATTAAACCGGTTGCAGATGAATTCGGAATGCCGCTGATGATCGAGCCGCTGATTATGCAGGAGAACAGCAAAGCCGGCGGTTACATGGTTGACGGGAACCTGGAGTTGATCCTCGCGCTGGTTCGCCAGGCGGTGGAGCTGGGCGCCGATGTCATCAAGGCCGATCCCTGTACGGACATAACGGAGTACCATCGAGTAATCGAGATTGCCGGAGATGTCCCGGTCCTGGTCCGCGGCGGAGGCAAGGCTCCCGATGAGGAGATTATCGATCGCACGGTCGAACTGATGAAGCAGGGTGCCAAGGGGATCGTTTATGGACGGAACGTAATCCAACATGAAAACCCGGCCGCAATGACGCGTGCGCTGATGAGTATTGTTCATGCAGGTGCGGATGCAAAAACGGCCCTGGCGCTGTTGAACTGACGTTTATGCCGACCGAGATCCGATTTGGAATCATTGGTTTAGGACTGATGGGCCGCGAATTTGCGAGCGCAGCGGCGCGCTGGATCCATTTGAGCGGTCTTGATGTGCGTCCGGTCATCGTTGCAGCGTGCGATGCAAATCCAAAAGCCTCAGAATGGTTCAAGGCGAGCATTCCGACCCTGAACTTCGTCACGACCGATTATCGGGAACTTCTGGCTCGTGAAGATGTAGACGCTGTTTATTGTGCGGTGCCGCACAACCTGCACGCACAGTTTTACGGCGACATCATCCGGTCAGGCAAACATCTCCTCGGAGAAAAACCGTTTGGCATCGATCTGAATGCAAATGAGCAGATTACGGCGGTCATTGCTGCTCATCCCGGGGTGACTGTGCGTTGTTCTTCGGAGCTTCCGTTTTTTCCGGGCGGGATTGCAATTATCCAGGCCCTCATGAAAGAGGACTTCGGGGAAATAATCGAAGTCGAGAGCGGTCTGTTGCATTCGTCGGATATCAACCCGGAGAAGGTGATTAATTGGAAACGGAAGATCGAATTTAATGGCGAGTACGGGTGCATGGGAGATCTCGGGATGCACGCTCTGCATATCCCGCTTCGATTCGGGTGGTTTCCGCAGCGTGTCCACGCACAGCTATCGAAGATTGTGAAGGAACGACCGGACGGGAAAGGAGGGCGCGTTCCATGCAAAACGTGGGACAACGCGACGATCTATGGTGAGGTGAGGCAACATGGATCCGCGTTCCCGATCACGTTGCATACCAAACGCATCGCGCCTGGTGAATCGAATACCTGGTTTATCCGCGTGTTCGGAATGAAAAGGTCGATGGCGTTCTCAACCAAGTATCCAAAGACATTGAACGTGATGGAATATAAGCCGGGCGGAACGCAGGCGTGGCAGCAGATCGATCTCGGGTACCAGAGCGCTTATCCAACGATCACCGGAAACATTTTCGAATTCGGATTTACGGACTGCATCCTGCAGATGTGGGCGGCCTTCTGCGATGAATTGGCGCACGGCAGGGAGAAGATGCTTCAGCCGTTCTACTGCGCCACGCCTGAGGAAGCGCATCAGACACACCTGGTTTTTACAGAGGCGTTGAATTCCGCATGATGACAACTGCTTCCTACTCGTGCCGGCTCAGGACAAACTGGACCGGAGCGCCGGTCGACTCGCGGACGATGAGTTCTGGATTGATGATGATCTTTCGGAGGCGGCCTTCGCCTCCTTTCCGAATTCGCTCCAGCAGGGTCGCCGAGGCGATTTCGCCTTGACGGCGAATCGATTGACCGACGGTTGTAAGCGCGGGATAAATGTAGCGGCCGAGATCGATCCCATCGAAGCCGATTACCGACAGTTGGCTTGGAATGCGAATGCCGTGTTCTTCGGCGAATCGCACGAACCCGATCCCCATCAAATCGTTGCCTGCAAATACGGCGGTGACTTTGGCTCGCTTTAGCAGGATACGGGCGGCTTTGTAGCCTCCTTCCGCCGTAAAATCTCCGCGCACGACCCAGTCGGTTTGAAACGGTGCACCTGCATCCGCGAGGGCCTTGCGGTACCCGTTCAAGCGGTCGCTGCTGACTGTCGTTGTGTCAGGACCGGCGATGCATCCAATCGACTTATGTTTTAGGTCGAGAAGATGCCGGGTCGCCATGTAGGCGCCTTTGAATTGATCGACCTGGATTAGGTCGGAGTTGACCCCTTTGACCTGCCGGTCCACGACGATGACAGGGACTTTTGCAGATCGCAGATGGTTAGCGAGACCGATATCATCACCAGCGGAACAGACGATTAGTCCGTCGATCCGTTTTTCGAGCAGCACGCGAAGGTAGGCCTCTTGCCGCTCGGGTTGGTCGTCTGAATTGCAGAGGATTACGTTATACCCGGCACGATAACAGCCGTCTTCGATTCCTTGTGACAACTCCGCAAAATAGGGATTCGAACTGTTGGAGACGAGCAAACCGATTGTGCTTGTCGACTGATGCTTAAGCGATCGGGCAACAGCGCTCGGGATATAGTTGAGACGCTTGATCGCTGCTTCGACATCTCCGCGAACCTTGGTGCTGACCGGGCGGGTCTTGTTGATCACGTGCGAGACGGTGGTGTACGACACTCCCGCCAAGGTTGCTACGTCCTTGATGGTCGACATGGCAAAATGTGGGTGGATTGATCAGTCGGCACCGGTGCCGGTCCTCCTCGGACAAAGCATCGACGCGAAAGGTTGGGGCTAGGAATTTACGGCAGCATATGGGCTAGCTTCCCGCAAACGTTTGCAAAAAATAGTCTGCTTCCAGGTACTATCTTGTCAATCCTTACTTCGCCGCAACGTGTTTCCCTTTTGTTCCGGTCTCTTGTTGCGGCCTGGACACTTCGTGGCGCAGGTTCCCTTTCCGCAGATTCGACCACCAGAGGACGATGGGCGCCGCAATAAATATGGACGAGTAGGTGCCGACGATCACGCCAACCACGTTCGTGAACGCGAAGTCGGCGAGGACCTGACCACCGAAAAACAGCAGTGAAAGCATGCAGATCAATGTCACACCGCCGGTCAAAATCGTCCGGCTCATCGTTTCGTTGATGCTCGCATTCATGAGGTACTGAATCGAGCCCTTCCGGCCGGAACGCAGACCTTCGCGGATCCGGTCGAAGACGACGATTTTATCGTTAATCGAGTAACCTGCAACCGTCAGAATTGCGCCGACCATCACGAGAGAAAATTCCCGCCCGGTCAACACAAAAATGCCGAGCGTAATGACCACGTCGTGAAGCATCGCGACAATGGTTCCGACTGCGAACGAAAATTCGAATCGGATTGTGACATAGAGCAGGATCCCAAGGATCGCGATGCCGAGGGCAAACAACGAGTTCGTCGCCAGCTGCATTCCCATGATCGGGCCGACTCCTTCAGAGCGTTCAACGCTCAGATTGGCCTTAGGAAAGCCTTGCTGCAGCTGATGGCAATCTTATCGGCAGTGCCGAACGGGGAGCGTATGGAAATGAAATGGGACGCTTGATTCTGCTGAGAGCTGGCCTCCTGTTGGATCACCGCGCTGCCCTGGCCGATCTTTCCCAGCTCCGCGCGGATGTCTGCTTCCGGCAGCTCGGTTGCCGATTTGATGAGCAGAAAGTCGCCGCCGGTGAAATCGATGTTGAACATCTTGCTGCCGCGCAGACCGAACGCAGCAACCGATGCGGCAAGCAAAACAATCGATCCAATCAATGCCGGGCGCCATTTTCCGAGAAAATCGAAGCTCTTCGATTTGATCAGATGAAGCATTGAAATGCTTTTGATGAAGCCAAGCTGCAATCCCCAAGCGAATATCGTCCGTGTCACCAGGAGGGCCGAGAACATCGACGCGATAATGCCGATTGTCAGCGTGATCGCAAATCCTTTGACCGGCCCGGAGCCGAGCCAGAAGAGAATGGCGACCTTTAGAAGAGTGGTCAGGTTGGAGTCGACAATCGCGCTGAATGCCTTTTGATACGCTGTGTCGATTGCCGGTTTGAGGTTCTTACCGTGCTCGAGCTCTTCTCGGAGGCGCTCATAGATCAGGACGTTGGCGTCGATCGCCATG
>CAZMNG010000439.1:0-4609 GCA_964567505.1 uncultured Chthoniobacterales bacterium | reverse complement strand
GGGTCGATGGATGGCTGCCGATTACTTCACAATGACGATCTTTGATCGATCAATCGTCAGGGCGACGGCTAGAATGAGCACCAGCCCAAAAACGATCTGTTGAGCAAAGATGTTCACGCCGACGAAAGTCATTCCCACTCGGACGATGGTGATAATTAAAGCGCCCACCGCCGTTCGGGCAATCCCCCCTGCTCCGCCGGTGATCGCAGTGCCGCCAACGATGACCGAAGCGATGGCAGGTAGCAACAATTGATCGGCCAGAGTGGGAGATCCGCTGCCTTGTCTGCCGGCCATCAGGACGCCGGCTAATGCCGCAAGCGCGCCCGAGTTAGCGAAAGCGAGAACCTTGTACCGATTTACCTTCACACCGGATGCCCAGGTGGCCGGTTCACCGGCCCCGATTGCGATGCTATAACGCCCGAACGGCGTGTACTTCTGACACCAGATGCCGAGCCCGGCTACGATCCCGGCGATCCAAATCACATCCGGCAACCCGAGCAGGCGGCCATCCACCCAGCTGAGGTAGGCACGACCCGATTCGTTAATACTGATCGCGCGTTCGTTTGACAACAACAGCGCAGCGGAAACAAGCAACCCGCTCGTGGCCAGCGTCACAATAAACGAGGGAATTTTGAGCCAGACGTGGAGGATCCCGCTCACGAGTCCCACCAGCAAGCCCATCGCCAGAGCTGCAACGAGAAACCCGTAGCCGTAAGCCGGGAGCATGATCGCGACGATCACGCTGGCGAAGGAACAATTCCCAGCAAGAGGCCGCTCACCGTCGAGCATCAACAACCTCGCCGTTATGGTTGTTCGGAACTACCCTGGGACGGAGTAGCTGCTTTTTTTCGCGCCGCAACAGCCTTAATCCGTTCGTCCTTTGCGAAGCGCCTTTTTCGTAGTCTCAATTTTGCACGACCTTTGTAATCTCCCATACTGCCGGTGAACGTAAGCCCATTATGAAAATCTCTCATCTCGAACTTTTCAAAGTGCCGCCGCGTTGGCTGTTCCTAAAACTCTCGACTGACGATGGCTTGGCGGGATGGGGCGAGCCGATCGTGGAAGGACGCGCGGACACTGTTGGAGCCGCAGTAACCGAGCTTGGCTCTTACCTGGAAGGGCGCGACTCGGATCAGATTGAAGATATCTGGCAGGTGCTTTACCGCGGAGGATTCTATCGAGGCGGTCCCGTGTTAATGAGCGCTATTGCGGGGATTGATCAGGCGCTCTGGGACCTCAAAGGAAAACGGTACGGTCTGAGTATTCACCAACTTCTGGGCGGAGCTGTCAGGGAACGAATGCAAATTTACTCCTGGATCGGAGGCGATCAACCGGCCGAGGTCGCGTCTGCTGCCAGAGAGAAACAGTCGCAAGGATATAAGGCCGTCAAAATGAATGCCTGCGCGGCGCTGCACTATATCGATTCGCCCGCCAAACTGGACCAGGTCATCCAGCGGGTTGGTTCGGTGCGAGAAACCGTCGGAAAGGACTTTGGGATCGCCGTGGATTTTCACGGTCGGATCCATCGGGCAATGGCGAAAACATTGGTCAACGAACTTGATCCGTTCCAGCTCATGTTCATCGAGGAACCCGTTCTCCCGGAACATCCTGAAGCTTTGGTCGAAATCGCGCGACATACGACAACGCCGATCGCGTTAGGCGAACGGCTCTATTCGCGCTGGGACTTCAAGCGCGTTCTTGCGCTTGGCGTTGTCGATATTATCCAACCCGATGTTTCCCATGCTGGAGGGATCAGTGAGACCCACAAGATCTGCACAATGGCCGAAGCCTACGATACGGCGGTTGCTCTCCATTGTCCCCTGGGACCAATCGCTCTTGCCGCAAGCCTGCAACTCGACGGCTGCATTCCGAATGCTTTTATTCAAGAGCAAAGTCTCGGCATCCACTATAATATTGGCGCTGAATCTTCGGATTACCTGCTCGACCCGTCACTATTCAAATACGAAAACGGGTACGTCGAAATTCCGCGCGGAGCAGGCCTTGGAATAGAGATCAACGACGCGGCGGTCCACGAGGCTGACAAGATCGGCCATCACTGGAAAAATCCGGTCTGGCGCAATCAGGACGGAACAGTCGCCGAATGGTAACCATCGCGTTATATTGGGTCCGTGCGTCGGGCTCCCCCTCGTCGCATCCCCGAGGTTCCCGTAATCGGGTAAATTGAACAACCCCCCACCTAATCCATATGTACAAAGCGCGATCCTCTCGCCTCTTGACAAAACTCATCACCGCCTTCATGGCGTTGACCGGCCTCGTCCTCTCGTCGGCACACGCTCAGACAAAAACCAGTACGTCTGATCAGCTCTACGTCGAAGTTTCGGCTCTTGGTAGCCTGGACTATTTTTACGATCACAAAATGGGTCTGCAGGCGGCTGGAAAGGCCATGGGTGTCAAGACGGAATACGTCGGACCCGCCGACTACGATATGTCCGCAATGATTACTGCTTTCGAACAGGTCATTGCGCGAAAACCGGCTGGTATCATCGTCGTCGGATTTGAACCATCGCTGAATGCAATTGTCGACAAAGCGGTCGACGCAGGGATTCCGGTGGTAACTGTCGACGCCGATTTGCCCGGATCCAAACGAATCGCTTTCGTTGGCACCGGCAATTTCCAGGCCGGTTACGAGGGCGGCAAAAAGCTCGCGGAACTGATCGGCGGCAAGGGCAAGGTCGCGTTAATGACCAAGCCTGGCCAATCAAATCTGGAGGAACGAATTGCAGGTTATAAAAAGGCTTTTGCGGAGAACTCCGGCATTAGTCTGGTGCAAGTTGCCGACACGCAATCCGATCCCGGTGTCGCCGCACAAGCTGCCGCATCATTGCTTCAGAAATATCCTGACCTGGCTGGGATTGGGTGCGTCGAAGCGGCGGGCGGCAGCGGCGCAGCGACTGCAGTTAACGAAGCGAGCAAAAAAGGGACCGTAAAGATTGTTTCGATGGACCGCGGGAACGAAGTGCTCGACGCGATCAAGGACGGTGTCATCTCCGCCAGCGTTGTTCAGCAGACGGCGTTGATGCCCTTTTATGCTCTTCAAATCCTGTACAATCTAAAGAATAATCCGGTCCCGATCTCAAACGACAATGCCGCTGCGCATGTCACCGGTGTTCCGGCTGTTGTCGATACCGGTGTCATCATTGTCGACCAGAGCAACTTCCAATTCTTCGTCCGCAAGTAGGCGTTGCAATGTCCGGTGAGCACATCCTCGAACTCCGGGGAATCACCAAAGATTTTCCCGGAGTCAGAGCCGTCAATAAGGTCGATTTCGATCTGAGGCGCGGAGAAGTGCACGCAATGGTGGGCGAAAATGGAGCGGGCAAAAGCACGCTGATGAATATCCTGGGAGGTGTGCTCCAACAGGATTCGGGCGATATCTTCCTCGAGGGTCGGCTCGTTCGGTTTCTTGACGCGGCGGACGCGGGCCGCAAGGGGATCGCCGTCGTGTTCCAGGAGTTGAGTCTTGTTCCCCCGTTGAGCGTGGCAGAGAACATCTACTTCAATCGACAACCGATCGATCGGATCGGGTTCGTTGCCTCGAAGAAGCTCCACAAAGCGACCCGGCAATTGCTCAGTTTGTTCAAACTCGACATCAGTCCGGCCAGAGCCGTCGCCGAACTGTCGCTTGGCCACCGTCAAATCATTGAGGTGCTAAAGGCGATCTCACTTCGGCCCAGAATTCTGATTCTGGACGAACCTACCTCGTCTCTAAGCGCCACTGAAATCGACACACTGTTCGACAATATCCGGCTACTCAAATCCGAAGGCGTTTCGTTCATCTACATTTCACACCATTTGCCGGAAATATTCCGAATCGCAGACCGAGTGACGGTTCTGCGCGACGGCGAAAATACCGGGACGTTCACAATCGGAGAGGTGGACGAAGAATCGCTCGTGAAACGAATGGTCGGTCGCGAATTGACGAACATGTACGGCCAACGCGCCAGTCAGATCGAAGAGGCCTATTTTCAGGTTGATAGAGCGGCCGGTGAGACGAGAACGGCGCCGAACCTTCGCATTTTGCTGCGCAAAGGCGAGATCCTCGGGATCGCCGGCTTGATCGGCTCCGGGCGGTCTGAACTAGCCATGGAAATCGTCGGCATCACGCCAAACCGCCGATGCACTGTTCTGCTTAATGGCCGTCGTTTCCGATTCCGTCACCCGGCGGAAGCGATCGAGCAGGGAGTGGTTTATCTGACCGAGAATCGGAAGGAACTGGGCCTGTACCCTTCCATGTCGATACAGGATAACTGCGTTGCTCCCACCTTAAGCGCCTACGCAAACCGTTTCGGGTTTATTTCCGATCGCCGGATCGGTTCGGCGGCGCTGGCTGCGTGTAATCGATTCAACATCGCAACGACAAACGTTCAAAAACTCGTCGGACAATTATCGGGAGGCAACCAGCAGAAGGTACTCCTGGCGATGTGGACAGGCGCTCGGCCCAAGGTCTTGATCGTCGACGAGCCGACGCGAGGGGTCGATGTCGGGGCCAAATCGGAGATCTACCGGTTGCTGCGCGTTCTGGCGGCCTCGGGAATTGGGATTATCATGATCTCGTCCGAACTCCAGGAAATTCTGGGGATGAGCGACC
>CAZMNG010000438.1:0-4610 GCA_964567505.1 uncultured Chthoniobacterales bacterium | reverse complement strand
CGGCCACCGGGTACGTGGCGCGGTCAGCCGAAAAACCTGTGCGTACATCTGTCCGCCGCCAATATGAAAGCTCTCAACGGCGCGCAGGCTCAGCATAGGCGTTTCATCCGAAAGTCAAACATATTCAATCAACAGCTTCCGCGACCACACCGTCCCAAGCCGCCATCGCGCAATGGACAGCGAAATTGAGGGCTTTGCGCGTGGCACCGTCTCGGGCCTGAATGGCCAGTCCGTCCACCAGCGTCGTACAGAACGAGGCGAGGGCGCTGAGATCCAGGCCAGATGGCAACTCACCCTCCGCCACGCCACGCTGAAGCCGCTGCTGGATAACCTTCCGTCGACGCGCGCGAAGACCGCGCAGATGATCCTGTACACTCTTGTTAGCGGGCATGCTGTTCATTGCTCCAAGCACAAGCAGGCAACCCCGGGGCTTGCCTGGTTTGCAGAAGGATTCCACAGCTGCCTGCAGCAACGCCTCAATGGAGGCGCGCGCTGTCGGCTCTTCCGCAAGCGCCTTCATCATCGGAACCCCGAGAGTCTTGCTGTAAAGCTCCACCGCTTCCCGAAAGAGCTCTTCCTTGGAGCCGAAGGCGGCGTAGAAACTCGGCGCCGTGATCCCGCCCATGGCCTGCTGAAGATCGATCAGCGTAGCTCCTTCATAACCGAGCGCCCAGAATACCTCCATCGCCTGCCGGAGGGCATCTTCCCGGTTGAAACCGCGTGGCCGGCCTCGTCGCGCCATCTTCCTTCCTTTCTATAAAAATCACTACACAAATCTTGACAGCCAGAATCAGGATCGCAATTATTCTGTAGTGCGCACTAAAAAACTAGCCCGTCTGCGAATTTCACGCAACCGTAATCCACGGTCAACTATCGAGTGTCCGCCCGCCAAGACCACTTCGATGTCTTTCGGGGGAAGAAACCCTGCTCGCGAAGAACCACCTTTTCATTCGGTATCAACGCGCCAGACAACTTCTCAGTCAAATGCTCATTCGCGTCCACAGCGCAAGGTTGACTCCGACCCAGTTGCTATGGTATCCGACCAGGCACACCTGCAAGGGCGGGAACAGCACCGGCGCAACCTCTGGTCATGAATTCCTTCATCTTAGAGCCTCAGGCCGAAAGAGGTAATCGACGAGTTGTACAAGCGCGATCCTTCAGCGGACATCGATCGAAGCTATGGAGACATTTTCGACCTGAACTCTAAACCGGCAGCGCCGAACGCAGGGCAATTTTTGCCGGGCCAAGCTGCGCTACCGGTCTGCTAAACCTTGCGCAGGCCATGAGCGTTCAGTCCTCCGCCATCTCGATACCGCGGGTCCCTGCAAGCCCTCGGGTGTTTAACCCGTGGCTTGTTGCGATTGTCGTGGTGGTGCCGACTTTCATGGAGGTGCTGGACACCACGATCGCGAACGTGGCGCTTCGTTACATCGCCGGCGGTCTCTCATCGGCCGTTACCGATAGTGAATGGGTTATAACCAGCTATCTCGCCGCAAATGCGACTATCCTGCCGATTTCGGGGTGGCTTGCTGCGCGTCTTGGCCGGCGAAATTATTTTCTCATCTCGATTGGGATTTTCACGATGAGTTCGGTGTTCTGCGGCATGGCGACCAGTCTCGGCGCGCTGATCCTGTTTCGGGTCCTGCAGGGGCTAGCCGGCGGTGGGTTGCAACCATGCAGTCAAGGCATCCTGCTCGACTCCTTTCCGCCCGAAAAACAGGGTGCGGCGCAGACACTCTTTGGTGTCGCGGCGCTTCTGGCTCCTGTGCTTGGACCGACACTGGGTGGCTATCTCACCGACCAATATTCCTGGCGCTGGATTTTTCTCATCAATCTCCCGGTCGGTGTCATCGCATTCGGTCTTTGCTGGGCCATGGTTCGGGATCCTGACTATCTGCGCGAGCAGCGGCAGGCCCTGCTTAAACGACCACTCAATTTTGATTCGATTGGGCTGGGGCTTCTGGTCATCACGATCGTCTGCTGGGAGGTGCTGCTCAGCAAAGGTCAGGAATGGGATTGGTTCGATGACGCTTTCGGCCGGATTCAGACACTCGGCGTTCTCTTTGTTGTCGGGTTGGGAGCGCTGCTCTTTTGGGAGGGACGCCACTCGCAACCGATCGTAAATTTCCGGCCGATGCGGGATCGGAACTTTGCGATAGCCTGTCTCATTATTTTCTGTTCGTTCGGGATCCTTTACGGGACGAGCACATTGTTGCCGGCGCTGCTGGAAACTCTGTTTGGGTATGACGCGTTTCACGCCGGACTCGTATTATCACCGTCAGGTGTTTTTACAATTATGGCTATTATCATTGTGGGCGCGCTTCTGGGTCGAGGAGTGGACGCCCGGTGGCTAATCGCCGCAGGGCTTCTAATTCTTGCCGCCGGTAATTTCTGGATGTCGCAGATGAATCTCGAGATTGGACCGGGGAGCGTCATTTGGGCTCGTATTGTAATGGTCGGCGGGCTGGGGCTCGTTTTCGCGCCGTTGAACGTTGCGGCCTTTCTCTACATTCCACGCGAACTGCGAGGTGCTGCGGTCGGACTCTTGTCGTTGTTGCGTAACGAGGGCGGAAGTGTCGGGACATCGATGGGGCAGACGATCACGGAAAGGCGCGAGCAGTTCCACCTCCTGCGCCTCGGTGAGAACCTCGACAATCTGAACCCGGCCGTAAGTTCCTACTTCTCTCAGACGCAGCCTCTTTACCTTCAGCAAACGGGCGATCCCGTCGCCGCGCAACAGATGACTCTCCGAGCCCTCGATAATCTGCGTCAGCAGCAGGCGTCGGCGCTTTCGTATTTTGATGCGTTCCTGATCTTTGCCGCGATCGGGGCTGTGCTCGCCTTTCTGGTGCTCTTTATGAAACGTTCCGTCGTCGAAAAAGGCGCTCACATCGCAGCGGAATAGTGATTGGCCGGGAAACAAATGATCGGCATCGCATGGCTATATTTGTAATATAAGGGTATTTGGGTTACCATTCTGACTCGTCCCCAATTTGACCGCTTCCATTTCTAAAGCCACGATCGGCGCATCAGCCACATTTTCACGAGTTGTGTCAGGACCACGTAACAGAGCAGCGTGAGGAGAAGGATTGGCCAATACAGCCCTGGCAGATGGACGAAGCCTAGTGCGGTGGCTACTGGCGAATACGGCAGCCACATGCCGGCGCACATGATCACGACTGTGGTGACAGTAAGAGGCCAACTGGCACGGCCATCAATAAAAGGGATTTTCCTTGTGCGGATTACGTGAATGATCAGCGTTTGCGTCATCAGCGATTCGACAAACCAGCCGGTCTGGAAAAGCGGGGCACGAGCTGAATCCCAGCAGTGAAACAGGTACAGCATTACAAAGTAAGTCGTATAGTCGAAAATAGAACTGATCGGGCCAATATAGAGAATAAACCTCGCAATAGCTCCGATTTCCCAGGTGCGTGGTTCCGCAATCTCCTCTGGCTCGACGGTATCCGTCGGAATTGGGACCTGCGAAAAGTCGTACAAGAGATTGTTCGTAAGCACCTGCAACGGCGCCATAGGCAAAAACGGGAGGAAGGCGCTCGCACCAAGCACGCTAAACATGTTTCCAAAGTTGGAACTTGCTCCCATGCGAATGTATTTGAGGATATTAGCGAATACCTTGCGACCTTCGATCACGCCTTCTTCGAGCACCATCAGGCTCTTCTCCAACAGGATTACGGTGGCCAATTCCTTCGCGATATCGACGCCGGTATCCACAGAAATACCGACATCCGCGACCCGCAGTGCGGGAGCGTCATTTATGCCGTCGCCCATAAATCCCACAACGTGCTTATTGTGCTGCAAGGCGCGGATGATTCGTTGCTTGTGCGCAGGTGAGACGCGCGCAAACACGTTGACACGCTCTGCGCTGGCTGCAAGCTGTTCATCGGTCATCGCTTCAACCTGGCTGCCCAGGATGAGTTCCTCCACTGCCAGGCCGACTTCCTTACAGACCTTCTTTGTCACGAGATTGTTGTCGCCGGTGAGCACCTTGACGGTAACCCCGATTTTTTTTAGCGCCGCGATCGCCTTCTCGGCTGTTTCCTTCGGCGGATCGAGGAAGGCAATGTAGCCCTTGAGAATCAATTCCGATTCATCGTCCTTTGAATAGTTAGCGCGCGTCGGAAGATGCTTGTAAGCGACGGCGAGAACTCGAAAACCGTCCATGCTGAGTTCCTGATACGTTTGCATCAGGTCACCGATGAGGATCGGCTCCATCGGCTGAATCTCGCCCTCCAATTCGAAGTAGCCACAGCGCGGAAAAACCGATTCAGGCGCTCCTTTGGTCAGCAGGCGATGATCTTTGGCCGGCGTTTCGACGACTACCGACATCATTCGACGCGAAAAATCAAAGGGGATCTCATCAATTTTCTGATAGTTATTGATCGAAAATTTTTCATGGACTTCGCGGTACTTCAGCACGGCGCGGTCGAGCACGTTTCTTAAGCCCGTCTGAAAATGGGCGATGAGATAAGCGTCGAGCAGCACATTCGCGTTCTCCTTCTGCATCACGTCGCAGAAGCGTTCGAGGATTACACGGTCGAGCGTAAGCGTGCCGGTTTTGTCGGTGCAAAGGACGTCCATGGCGCCGAGAT
>CAZMNG010000437.1:0-4614 GCA_964567505.1 uncultured Chthoniobacterales bacterium | reverse complement strand
AGGGCGACGACCGCTTTGATCGAGCCTGATTTCACTCTCGAGGCGATATCGCCCAGCGCGGTTCCCGGTGTGGCAGTCGTGACGCCGAGCAACTGGGCGCCAAGTGTGTTTGGATTTCGGTCGGCGCTCATCAGTATCGCATCTGCGTCGCCGGTTCGCGGAACGACATCGTGGTGAGAAGTTCCGATCAAATCGATCAGCTTCCTGGTAAGCCAGAGCTCCTCATTTGTCATCCGTGCGGATGCGACGACCGCCACCTCCTCTTTCTGGAACTTCCTGAGTTCTTCACCCGCCTGCGCCAATGCGTGGGTCCAGTTCGTCTCAACCAGATCCTGACCTTCCCGGATTTGCGGGACCCGTAAACGATCAGCAGAGTTGACGTAATGAAAATTCAACCGCCCGTAGTCGCACATCCAGGAGGAGTTTACGCCGTCGTTCTCTCTGGGTGTCTGCCGGAAAATTTCGTTTTTGCGGGTGCCGATCACCGTGTTGCATCCTGTCGCGCAGCTTGTACAGATGCTCTTGGTCTCCTTCAAGAACCATACCCGCATTTTGAATCGGAAATCGGTACTGGTCAGCGCGCCGACCGGACAGATGTCAACGGTGTTCAACGAATAGTTGCTGTCGAGGAGTTTCCCTGGGTGCGCTGTCAGATAGGTCAGACTGCCACGGCTGACGAATCCGAGAACATCATCGTGCGCGACCTCTTTCATGAAGCGGATACAGCGCGAACAGAGGATGCAGCGTTCATCGTCGAGCGTCACTCGCGGTCCGAGCTCAACTCGTTTCGGTTTTTTAACTTTCTCATCCAGAAATCTGGAGCCGGCTGTTCCGAACTCGACGCTGTACTCCTGGAGATGGCATTCACCGGCCTGATCGCAAATCGGGCAATCGAGCGGGTGATTGATTAAAAGAAATTCCATCACACCGTTTCGGCATTCTTTGACCATCTTGGAGTCGGTCCGGATTCCCATGCCTTCGGCGATATCCTGCGCGCAGGAGATCTGCGGACGGGGGATCCAGTTTATCACCGGTTTTCCGTCCGGACCGAGCTCGGGTTTGCGGTCCGGGCCCGTCTTCGGCATGCCCATTTCAATCAGGCACATTCGGCAGTTGCCCGGCGAACTGAGCTTTGGATGATAACAATAGTGAGGAATAAACTTTCCGGCCTGCGCGCACGCTTCAATTACGCGCGTGCCCTTTTTGAACTGGTGCCAGACGCCATCGATCTGAACGTTTAGAAGTTCGGCTGGTGCGCTCATCGTAAATATTCAGTGATTTGCTGGGTCTTGCCCATTTCCAGGTCTGGCCGCGGTCGCAATAAACTCATCCCGGAACTTCGCAACAAAGCTCTGGGTCGGCCAGGCGCAGGCTTCTCCAAACGCACAGATCGTGCGTCCGGCGATATTGTCCGCAACGCTCAAGAGTGTGTCGGTATCCTTGTCGGTCCCGCCGCCGTGGAGCATGCGTTCGGTGATCTTCTTCATCCAGAGGGAACCTTCGCGGCAAGGGGTACACTGGCCGCAGCTTTCGTGCGCGTAGAACTCGTTGATATTATTCAGAGCCCAAACCATGTCACGCGTGTCATCCATGACCATGACGCCGCCGGACCCTGCCATCGAACCAACCGCCGCCAAACTGTCGAAATCGATTCGCACATCGTCCAGACCGATTTCGCTCTCGAGCATCGATCCATCGGTTTGCCTGGTCTTGATCTTGTAACGGTCGGTCGCGCTCAAGACTTTCGCCGAACTGCCGCCCGGGATCACCGCCTTGAGTTTGCGTCCCGGTTTGAGACCGCCGCAGATGTCGTAAATCAGTTCCCCGAACGTCACGCCTCCGGTATCGAGTTCGTAGTAGCCCGGCTTTTGAACATCGCCGCTCACGCACAGGACTCGTGTGCCCGTATTGTTCGGTCGCCCGATTTTGGCGTATTCCCCGCCGCCGATCTTGACGATGTACTTAACGTTACAAAGTGTCTCGACGTTATTGACGATCGTCGGGCACATGTACAACCCGAGAGCCGCCGGGAAATAAGGAGGCTTAATGCGCGGATAGGGGCGCTTGCCTTCCATCGACTCGATCAAACCTGTTTCTTCCCCACAGATGTAAGCGCCGGCGCCACGAAAAATGAAAATGTCCAGGTCGAAGCCGGATCCGAGGATATTTTTGCCGATGAATCCGTGTTCCCTTGCTTCGGCAATTGCCTTTTCGAGGATCTTTGCGCCGAGCGGGAACTCGCCACGGATGTAAATGTAGGCTAGACGTGCATTGACTGCGAAGCAGGAGATGATCATTCCCTCCAGCAATTGGTGGGGATCCTGATGGATGATATACCGGTCCTTGAAAGTGCCCGGCTCTGCTTCATCCGCGTTGCAGATGAGATAGACCGGCTTTGTGCCGCCCGGTCTGATGAATCCCCATTTCACTCCGCACGGAAACCCTGCGCCGCCGCGGCCTCGAAGTCCGGACGCTTTGACCTCGTTCACGATATGCTCGGGCTTCATCGTGAAAGCCTTTCTGAGTTCTTCGTAGCCGCCGTCCTGCAGATAGCAACCGATATCGTTCGTCCAGCCTGGGCGATCGATATTTTTGAAGATGATCCGTTTTTCGCGCGGATGCGGAGTGCGAGTCTGCGATGCCATGGTTACTGGTATTTTTCTAGAAGTTGCGGAACTTCATCCTGGGTCACAGCTTCGAAAAAGTCATCATCGATCATACAGACAGGTGCAAAGCCGCAACTGGCCAGGCATTCAACGAATTCGACGCTGTACCTGCCGTCCTCGCTTTTGAGGATGTGAGCGCCGTGGCCGTTGTGTTCCCGGTTGATTCGTGCGTGCTTACAGAACGTGTCCAGGAGCTCGTATCCACCCGCCATTGCGCATGCGAGCGTTCGGCAGACACGTATATGATGTTTGCCGGCCGGCTCCCGTCGAAGCATCGGATAAAAGGTCACCAGTTCCAGGACATTGATCGGCTCCAGCCCGAGTTTCTGTGCGACCCATGTGATCGCGTCGTCCTGAATATAACCGGCATGTGCCTGTATCAGATGGAGCAACGGCAACGCAGCGCTGCGCTTGGAAACCGGAAAATGGGTGATGACTTCATCGATCCTTGCTTCTAGTTCAGCCGGTATTTCCATGTTCATTGTTCCTTCAATTTTGCAGGTTCATTCACCACGCGCCCGTTCTGGAATTGGACAACGACTGTTTCACCGCTCTGGTCGTAATAATATTTCGTGATCGTCAGCGTCTTTTTTTGTGTTTCCAGTTCAACGTCCGCTTTCTCCGTTCTATCCGGACTTCCGAGGATGGACTCCACCTCTTTCTGGGTCATGTTGATCTTCAGTTGCGCCAAATTTCTGTTCCGAATTTCCTTTCTGCAGGCGGGGATCGTGAAGATTGCGACCGCGACAAGAACAAGCGCTCGCCATTGCATTTTCAACGATCGGACTCGCCCATCACGAAATCCAAGCTGCCGAGAATCGCGACCACGTCACTCATCATATGACCTGGCAAAATCTTTGGCAGAATGCTCAGATTTACGAACGAAGGAGCCCGGATCTTTAACCGGTGAGGTACTCCGCCGCCGCGGCTATTGATGTAAAAGCCGAGCTCACCCTTTGGGTTTTCCGCGCTGAAATAGACCTCTCCAGGCGGCGCGTCTACTCCCTCGGTGTGGATGATGAAGTGGTGGATCAACTCCTCCATTTTCATCAGCACCGTCGGCTTATCCGGCGGTAGATTTTTCGGGTCCTGCACCGTTATCGGTCCGCTGGGTAACTTTTGGATGACCTGGCGCAAAATCTTGACGCTTTGACGCATCTCTTCGAGGCGCACCAGGTAACGATCGTAGGCGTCGCCGACTGCGCCAATCGGAATATCGAAATCGTAGTTCTGATAGTCGAGATAGGGTTGAGCTTTGCGCACATCGTAGTCTATTCCGCTGCCTCGAATATTCGGGCCGGTCAGCGCGTACGAGATCGCGTCTTCTCTGGAGATCAAGCCGAGATCCTTTGTCCGATCAATCCAGATACGATTTCGCGTTAGAAGTTTGTCCATCTCGTCCAGATGCGGGACAAATTCGTCCAAAAACGTATTCAGGCCCGCAATAAATCCCTCCGGGAGATCTCTCGTCATCCCACCGACACGTGTATACGATGTGGTGAACCGGGCGCCGGTGAGAAGTTCGATGAGATTATAAACCTTTTCGCGTTCGGTGAACGTGTAGAGGAAAACCGTCGAGGCACCGACATCCATAGCGAACGCTCCGAGCCCGAGGAGGTGTGCGGAGATTCTAGCGATTTCGCAACAGATGACGCGAATCGCCTTTCCACGCGGCGGTAACTCCCAGCCCATCAGTTTCTCAACGGCGAGAGTGTATGCGACGTTGTTTGCGAGCGGAGCCAGGTAATCCAGCCGGTCCGTGTAAGGCACGAACTGGTTGTAGTGCATGTTCTCTGCAATTTTTTCGTCACCACGGTGCAGATAACCGACTTCCGGGTCCGCCTTCATGATAATTTCACCGTCCAACTCGAGAACGATACGCAGGACGCCGTGAGTTGCGGGGTGTGACGGGCCCATGTTGAGCGTCAACTTTTCGCTCAGCATTTCA
>CAZMNG010000436.1:0-4626 GCA_964567505.1 uncultured Chthoniobacterales bacterium | reverse complement strand
TCTCAAACATTACGGTGGTCGGCGTTCCCAAAGAACGGTAGGCTCAACCAGGGCTATGAGCGAAAAATGTCAAATTGCAGTCATTGGCACTGGGTCGGGAGGGAGCGAGGCGGCGTTCCTTGCGGCAAAAAAGGGCTTTAAAGTCGTGGTGATCGAAAGCGGCGCACTCGGCGGCACGCGCCTGCACCGAGGGTCCTACGCCGTTCGCGCTCTGCACGCATCCGCGCGGCTCCATCGGGAGTTTTTTACGGGCAGAAAATACGGAGTCGATGCAGATCTGTTTACGGACTCTTTGATGCAGTGGATGCAAGCGCAACGGGCAGCCAGCAGTCGGCTGGCTCGCGATTTGCAGAATGAGTTGGAAAAACTCAATGTCCGGGTAGCGTTGGGGCGCGGAACCTTGGTCGACGACCATCGAGTCCGGGTTACGACCGAATCTGAGAAGCAGGAAGAAGTTGAGGCGGACTACATCATCTTGGCCACGGGCGCGCGCCCGGACTATAGCGGGTCCCGGAATTCGAGAATGGTCAACAGCGATGAACTTCTGAACAGGATTCATACGCCCGGCCATCTTTTCATTGTCGGTGGCGGTTATGTCGGGTGCGAGTTTGCCGCGATTTATCGCGGATTAGGCTGTCAGGTCACTCTCGCGGAACAGAGCGAACGATTGCTTCCGGGCTGGGATGAAAGCGTCGGCGCGCACATTGCTCAGCAGCTAACCGCGGACGGAGTTGAGCTGATGCTTGGCCGGCATATTCCCGTCTACGATTTGCCAAGTGAAGAAGGACGGCCAATCATTACCAATTCTGAGGGAAAAGAAATTTCACCTGATCTTGTATTGGTTGCGACGGGTCGCAGACCGAATATTGAGAGTCTCGGGCTGGCCGAACTTGGAATAGCGACGACTCCATTTATTGAAGTTGACGGCCAACTGCGAACGAAACGGAAGAATATTTTTGCGATAGGTGACGTCAACGGGCTCAATATGCTCGATAGTGCGGCTTCTTCGCAGGCTCGAGTGGCTATCGATACCATTACCGGCGGCACGACGTCGTTCGGCTCACGTTGGGTTCCGCGGTATCTTGATACGGACCCGCCTGTCGCTGCTGTTGGTTGGATGGAGCACGAGGCCGCTGAAGCCGGCTTTGACGTTGCAGTCGAATCGGAAGTTGCAGAGCTGGTTACAGCAGATGACAAGACAATTGCGCAACCGTCTAAGACCATCATAAAAATCATCGCTGAGCGTTCGACCAAACAGATCAGAGGCTGCCTTGCCATTGGTAATCAGGCTTCCGAAGTAATCAATCTGGCGGCTCTAGCGATTCAGACTGGCGTTAGTGCCAGAGAAATCGAGAGATTGACCTTGGTTCACCCGAGTGCATCTGTGGCATTCCAAAGGTGTGCAACGAAATTTCACGACGAAAACAGGTGGCACCCTGCGATCATGAAAATACTTTCCTCATAATTGCACTTGGTGCTGCTCCAGGCTGTCCCTGGAGACCAGCCTAAGTCTTCATGCGAGTGGTTTCATAACCTGCTGACCCCCGCTCTGGGCCTGGTGTTCTTGCTTTACATTATCTTCTGTTCGCCCGGCTTTAGCTTGCCGCCAACACTAGATTGACAGCAGCTCTACTTAACGGCGTTTTCGATTTCCTTCAGGTGAGTTTTCTACTTCTACCAGGCGAGTTCTTTGAACCGGCGTGCCACTTCGCGAGCGTTCTCGGCAGAATTGAAGGCTGAGACTCGGAAATAGCCTTCGCCTTGTGCGCCGAATCCGGCGCCGGGCGTGACCACAACCTGAATCTCATGGAGAATCTTATCGAATACTTGCCAGCTGTTGTAGCCGGCAGGTGCTGCGACCCAGACGTACGGCGCGTTTTGGCCGCCAAAGACTTCGAGACCGGTCGATCGGAGCGCTGCCGTCAGGATGGCGGCGTTGCCCATATAATGATCGATTAACGCTTTGACCTGGGCCTGTCCTGAGTCTGCGTACACTGCCTGCGCTCCGCGTTGCACAATGTAACTAACGCCGTTGAATTTTGTGCTGAACCGCCTGTTCCAGAGCGGGTGCAACATCTTTTTCTCTCCCTTGGAAGTCAGCAGGGTTAACGACTTTGGCACAACGGTGAATCCACAGCGGACCCCGGTAAATCCTGCGTTCTTCGAAAAGCTTCGGAATTCGATTGCGCAATCGAGTGCCCCCGGAATCTCGTAGATCGAATGCGGGATGGAAGGATCTGTGATGTAGGCTTCATATGCGGCGTCAAACAGGATGACCGCTCCGGCGGCGAATGCGTAGTTCACCCAGCGTTCGAGTTGCTCTCGTGTTGCGACGGAGCCCGTCGGATTGTTCGGGAAGCAGAGATAGATCAGATCGACCTTGAAGCTTGGGATTTCCGGAACAAAACCATTCACTTTTGTACACGGGAGATAGATAAGGCCTTCGTATGCTCCGGTCGGATCGGCAGGACCGGTGTGTCCGGCCATGACATTTGTGTCGACGTAAACAGGATAAACGGGATCGACGACGGCGATTCGATTCTGATGACCGAAAATGTCGAGGATATTTCCGCAATCACATTTGGACCCGTCGGAGACGAAAATTTCGTCGTCGGCGATGGAGATGCCGCGATGTCGATAGTCGTTTTCTGCGATGGCGTGGCGTAAAAATTCGTAACCTTGTTCGGGCCCATAGCCGCGAAACGACGCACGACGGCCGAGTTCATCGACTGCCCGGTGCATCGCTTCAATTACTGCAATTGGGAGCGGTTCAGTGACATCCCCGATTCCGCAACGAACGAGAGTCTTGGCTTGCTCCGGGTTTTCTTCGGAATATTGGCGGACTCTGCGAGCGATCTCGGGGAACAGATAGCCGGCTTTGAGCTTGAGATAATGATCGTTGATGAAGGCCATAGAAAGGTCGTGCACTGGCGCTACGCGCCAGTGCACGAGCCTGTTTAAAAGGAATGAATTGAAACAAATTTGCCGTTAGATCGCCGCGTCGTAGTGCTGACCGACAGCGTCCCAGTTAACGACAGCCCAGATTGCCTTAAGATAATCAGGACGGCGATTCTGGTACTTGAGATAGTAGGCGTGCTCCCAGACGTCGACGCCGAACACGGGCTTGAGTCCGTCCATGATCGGGCTGTCCTGGTTCGGCGTTGAAAGCACTTCCAGTTTGCCCTCTTTGTTGACGACCAGCCAAGCCCAACCGCTTCCGAATCGACCGGCGCCTGCGGCTTGAATCTTTTCTTTGAACTGGTCAAAACTGCCAAAGGTTGAGCTGATTGCGCCGGCAAGCTTGCCTTTCGGCTCGCCACCCGCGTTCGGGCCGAGGATCTTCCAGAAAAATGAGTGATTGGAATGTCCCCCCGCGTTGTTTCGCACAGGGCCCCTGATCGCTTCAGGCACGGCGCCCAAATTTGCAATCAGTTCGTCGACCGGCTTTGCTGCGAGTTCCGGATAATCCTTCAAAGCATTGTTGGCATTCGTGATGTAGGCCTGATGGTGCTTGTCGTGATGAATCTCCATCGTCTTCGCATCGATGTGTGGCTCCAACGCGTCGAATGGATAGGGTAAAGGAGGTAGTTCGTAAGCCATGGGATTAAGAGGATTAAGATGGTTAAATGCGAACCGACTACGACTTGCAGAGCTCGCAGTGGCAAACTAGAGCAGGTACGCGCCGGACGTCAAACCCGTGTGCCAATCAGCGCGAAAAACTCGCACGCTGCAGAGTTTGTGACAGTTCTGCAGGTTAGCCGGCAAACAGGTCCATCTGTCCGGCAGAGCGTCCCGGTTGGGGGTCGCCCGCCGACGGCTCTGGACGGCCGAGTGGAAGGTATTTACCGTTCGCCGGTGAACGGTGTCCGGTATCGGTTTCATCCTGTTGTTGCTGGCTGAATTCAAGCCTCTGCATTCCATGGAGGCCGCGTTCGATCAATTCGGCTGCGCAGGCGTGCAGCGGTTTGCCGACTGAATCGCTATACTGCCGAAGCGCCACAAGCATGTCGTGACTCAGAATGATTTGAAGAAAGCTCTTGGATTCCTCCTTCAATCTGGCACGCCGTCTGCGTTGTGCCTCGCGAAGTTGGACCCGACGTTTTTTGCGCTTCTTGGGGGGGAGTTGCGCCATGAGATATCCTCTCCATCATATCCGCCTCGGCCCTCAAGTCGAGTGCATTCCGTTGACAATCCATCGAGCAGGCTCTAAGGAGGATTCTCGTGCTGCCGTTGGTATTCTCTTCTACTCTGAACGCGGATCAACGGGACGAATTGGAATCACTCATGTTTTTCCACCCGGAGCAGGGACAACACACATCCGGCATCAATGCGTCGGTCCGGAGTTACGGTTTTCCAAAGATAATCAATGAGGGCGGCAATCTCCGCATAGGGATCGATGGGCACGAGGTCCAGACGCTCTATGCCTTTGTGGATCGCGGGAGCACAAAAGATCTTGCCGGCGTTGTCGTCTACACGAGGGCTCACGGCGATACGCTCGTGCTGCTGCATATGGCTGTGCGCCCCGAGTTCTGCTACTCGATCGGTTACAAAAACGAGCTGGTGCTGGTCCGGATTCTTGTTCAGTTGCGGGCGATCGCGAAGCAGATCAGAGGAATCAAAAGGCTT
>CAZMNG010000435.1:0-4626 GCA_964567505.1 uncultured Chthoniobacterales bacterium | reverse complement strand
CGATGGAGTCCGTTGACCAGACCCATGCACGACCCTCCTCTCCTGCTGCGGCGATCCACTTGTTGTTTGGCGACCAGGCAACAGACCAAACGGCTTTGTCGGTACTCAACAACAAAACCTGCTGATTGCCCGTCGGGAACTGGACGCAGTCCACTCGTCCGTCCTCCCCACACGATATCAGCCAATCCCCTTTCGCAGACCACGAAACGCGCCGCGCGCCGCCCACACCGGGAATGTGAAGCTGCGCAGTAAAAACGCGATCTCCCAATTCCGCCGAGCGAACGATGATGCGCCCGTCCTGGTGCGCGGTCGCGATCCAGTTTCCGTCCGGCGAATAGCGCACCCCATTGACTTCGTCCAGGCCGTATCCGAACGGGGCGCTGTAGTTCGGCAAAACATCCTGGCGGCGCCATTTTAAAACTCCCGATTGGGCGTCGAATAGAAGTAACCGGCTCCCGCCCTGGCCGGTCGTCACCGCAAAGAGGCGGCCCCTCGGTGACCAGTCCACACCAAGTCCATCTCCGTCTAACTGGATCGAAGCTCGGAGATAACCTTCAACGTCCCATTCTTTTGCCAAACCGGTGTAATCGACCGCCATGAGCGAGCTCCCGTCCGGATTCCAGCCAAGGTCCAATATCCAACCGCCTTGAAAAAGCTTGTTGATCCGCTTGCCGTCCTGCCAGACCTGAACAGTTCCATCCTTGCCGGCGCACGCCAGCTTCGTTCCGTCCGGTGACCATGCAAGACCCCAGACCTCGTCCTCATCCGTTGCGATCGATCGTTCGACTGCAAAATCTGGCGCCCGACAGATCTGCACGGTGCCTCGGCCCCCGATCGCAACGAGCTGGCCGTCCGGCGACCAGGCGACACTGTACAGGCCGTCATCGAGCTGGGAACTCCAAGCCGGCGCAATCGCAACGCGATTCTTCTGCGGAAGCAAATCTTGTGCATCGATCCGGCCGGCAAAAGGGAAAGCAATCAGAAGGGCGAAGATATACTTCCCGAGCATGGATCCTTTTGCATCGCCGGGAATGCTAGATCTCGTATTCGGCAAGCTCTAGCTGCAACCTGGGAATCAGAAATTCCAATAAACGCCCGACCGACTCCTTCACGCGCTCGCGATCGGTGTGTATCGTGATCTCCGGATTCTCAGGCTCCTCATAGGGAGCATCTATCCCGGTAAAGTTCCTTATCTCACCCGACCGGGCCCGTTTGTAAAGATTCTTCGGATCACGCCGTTCGCAGACCTGCAACGGAGCGGCGACGTGCACCTCAATGAATTCGATATTCCCTTTGAGGATCAGTTCTCGTGCACGGGAGCGATCCTGACGGTAAGGCGAGATGAGTGACGTAATCACAACGAACCCCGCGTCCGCCATCAGTTTCGCAACTTCCGCAACGCGCCGTATATTTTCTATCCGGTCGTCCGGCGAAAATCCGAGGTTCATATTTAGTCCATGCCGAACGTTATCGCCGTCCAGAACGTAAACCTGCATGTGCCGGTTAAACAAATTCGTCTCCAAAGCACGCGCCACGGTTGATTTGCCCGAACCGGACAACCCGGTTAGCCAGACAACCATCCCTCGATGTCCATTTCGCTCAGTTCGAATCCGATAGTCGATCCCACCTTCCGACCAGAAAATGTTCGCGCTATGGAGCCGCTCGCGTTCGATATAGGTTCCGCCGAAGATTATCCCGCCTCCCGCGACATCCCGCTCGTCGACCACGACGAATCGCCCGGAGTTTGTGACCTTGTCGTAGTTATCCATCACCAGCGGCGACCGAGATTGGATTGTCACTTCGGCAACCTCATTCTTTACGACCGAAAGTCGCAGCCCGGTGGATGTATCCAGCGACGTCGCGTCGATCACGCGGTCAACGGACGCCAACTGGCATTCAATTTCCTGTGTCAGCAATTTGACAGTATACCGTTTGCCGATTGAGAACGGCTTGTCCCCCATCCAGAAGAGACGTGCCCGAAATCGCCGCGCCTCAATGGGCGGCGCGCTGTCGTGCGCCCCGACATGTCCGCGCTCAATGAAAATCGGTTCGCTCAGAATGATCCCAACGGATTCACCCGCTGACGCTGTGTCTCTTACCGGCGCTTTCCAACGCTCAATCGCTGCGACGCTTGAAGTCTTGTTGTTGGGCGAGAAAATGATGTGATCCCCAACCCGCATCGTCCCCGACTCGATCCGCCCGGCAACAATCCGTCGGTCGTCAAACCGGTAAACATCCTGCACCGCAAAGCGCAACGGCCCGTCGGATTCAGCGTTTGGAGCCGGGAGCCGGTCCAGAGCGCGCAACAGCGTCAGCCCAGTGTACCATGGCAGAACGCTCGCCGACGACTCAACAAGGTTCAAACCATCCCGGGCAGAAATTGGAATAAACAGGAGCGGACTAACTCCGAGTTTCTCGAGAAATTCGCGATACTCTTTTTCGATCCGGGCGAAAACAGTTTCCGAGTATCCGACAAGATCCATCTTGTTAATCAGGACAATGACCTGATCGATACCCAGCATGCTCAACAGGTACGCATGTCGTTTACTCTGTTCCTGCACCCCTTCGTTTGCAGCGATCAACAGCAACGCTGCGTTTGCGCTCGCAGCCCCTGTGACCATATTCTTCAGAAATTCTTTGTGCCCGGGCGCGTCGATGATCACGTACGACCGGCTCTGTGACCGGAACCAGATCTGCGACACGTCGATCGTTATGTTCTGGTCTCGCTCCGACTGCAGCGCGTCCATCAGAAATGCCCATTCAAACGGCATTCCACGCCTGCGGCACACGGCCTGGATTTGCTCAAACTTCCCCTCCGGCAGCGAACCGGTGTCATGCAAAAGCCGCCCAACCAGAGTCGATTTCCCATGATCGACGTGGCCAACAATGACGATTCGAAGGGCGTGAGCGCCTGAGTTCGAGTCTGGCGTTCTCACATGTATCCGCTGGATCGAAGGCGCTCAAAGGCATCTTCAGCTTCCTGGTCCTGCGCACGCGTGCTCCGTTCCGAAACGCGCGTGTGCAAAAGCTCATCAATGATCTCTGGAACGTTCTGCGCGTTTGACTGGATCGGCTTCGTACAAGGGGCGCAGCCAAGGCTCCGATAACGCTTCCCTTCTCTTGCGAAGTACAGGCCGACGACCGGAATTCCCTCCCGATGGATGTACTCCCACACATTCAATTCCGTCCAGTGCAGCAGCGGATGAATACGGATGTGTGTCCCCGGTTCAAAGTCGGTTTTGAACTGGTCCCAAAGTTCCGGCGGCTGATCCTTGAAATTCCACTCAAAATTTCTGTCCCGCGGCGAAAAATAACGCTCCTTGGCTCGTGTTCCCTCTTCGTCACGCCGGATCCCGACAATCACAGCCTGGTAATCCTTCTGCTCGATGATCGTCTGTAAGGCATCCTTTTTCAGAAGACTGCAGCATTCCACGCGGGTAATCCGGCCGTTCGGAAACGTCTCACCCCGATCAAGCACTTCTTTATTCTGCCCAATGACAAGGTTGAATCCCCATTCTTTCGCCAGGCGATCGCGAAACGTGATCATCTCTGGAATTTTGTAGCTCGTGTCGACATGCACGCACGGGATCGGTACATGGCCGAAAAACGCTTTCCGCAACAACCAAAGCATCACGCAGGAATCCTTCCCAATGCTCCACAGCATGGCTAACCGCTTAAATTTGCGGTAAGCCTCCCGTAGAATAAAAATGCTCTGATTCTCAAGCGCATCAAGATGCGCATACCTCGACTCCATTGCTAAATTCTCTCCCCCAGAAATGTGTGGATCCCACATTCGGTCTTGTCAAATCCCGTCCAGCGCCCAGCTCGGTCCCCCTGGCCGGATCCCGCAGTCCCTGTGCAAGGCTGGCAACCGATGCTCCGGTACCCGCGATCCATGAGCGGGTTATAAGGAATCCCGTGCTGCCGAATATAATCCCACACCTGATCCCGCGACCACCTCGCCAGCGGATTGACTTTCAGAATATGTTTCTCCCGGAGCCGGTCAAATTCGTACAGCTCCAATATCTGAATCCTGGACCGGCCGGTCGATTGCTCACGCCGCAAGCCTGCGATCCAGGCGTCCAGCGTGCCAAGTTTTTTTTGCAGCGGCTCAACCTTGCGCAGAGTGCAGCAAAGATCCGGGTTCCGTGCCCAGAGTTTCGAACCAAGCTGCTCAGCCTGCTGCTCCACAGTGTATTCAGGATGCAACGCTTCGATGACGATACCAAAAAATTGTTCAAGCCGGGCCTTCAATTCGATCGTCTCAGGGAACAGCAATCCGGTGTCAATCGTAAAAACCGGCAGTCGCAGTCCGGCAGCCACCGCCTGATGAATCGTCACAAGGCCGGCCCCTTGGAAACTGGTTCCAATCGCGGCGTCAGTCCCGAATTGGTCGAAAGCCCAGCGCAGAATCTCCGTGGCAGAAGCAGTCTCAAATTCTGCGGAAAGCGCAGCAACATTCGACGAGCTGAGAATTTGCACGGAGCGCATTAGCTAATTCTCTATATACAAATAGGGATTTCGCAAGAGGTTTTAGAAATCAGGTTTCATGATCCCTCAAGATCGAAGCCCGAAACTCGCAAACATTGCGCAAATTGGCGAGGATATTCAGGCCCTCCTCAGGGC
>CAZMNG010000434.1:0-4628 GCA_964567505.1 uncultured Chthoniobacterales bacterium | reverse complement strand
GCGAAAAGATCTTCAAGAATTACGCGCTCAAATCAATTGACGCCGTGCGCGCCAAGCTTGAAGTGGCGATCCTTTACATCGAACGCAATCCCGAAACCGTAAAATCCATCACCTCATTCCCGTACATCCGCAAGTCATCCTGATGTGGAAATGGTATAAGACATCCCTACGCGCAAAATTCAAAAAAGCCGCATGGAATCACGATTATCTCGTCAAACTCCTCGCTCTATTTTGAAATGCGATTACCCTGAGGGGTAGAGGGTGCAGATGCCACGTTTCGCATCATAGCCTTGCTCTGCGATAACGGCGCGGGACCAAACATAGATGGGTCGCAAAGCTGTGGCGCAGTGTGTGCAGCGTCACTCGTTTGGTCAGCCCTGCCGCCTTTGCCGCTGACCGGCAAGCGGCGTGCAGGACGGTCGGATCGATCGGATGATCCTCGTCGCGGCCGGGAAAGAGATAGAGACGTGGCCGGGCCAGCCGCCTATATACCCGTAGAATGCTGAGCAACTGCGGCGACAGCATCACGTTGCGATCCTTCGCCCCCTTGCCGTGCCGGACCAGGATGACGCCCCGTGCGCTGTCGACGTCGGCGATCATGAGACCTCCGACTTCAGAGGCTCGCAATCCGGCCGCATGCAAGTGAGTGCCGCCCGGCACTTTAGGCTCGACACGGCTTCAAGATATTGCACGACTTCGCCTGGGCTCAATCTGACTGGCAGCTTGCGTGGCTCCCGCGCATACGGGATGCGCTCGGGAATAACCGCCTAGCCGAGTGTCACGCCGTAGAAAAAGCGCAGCGCACAAACGATCTGGTCCAGCGCCGGCCGTGAAATGCCGGTCGAGACAAGATGCACCTGGAAAGCCAGAACGTCCTCCAGCTCCAATTTCTCGGCGGATCGCCCAAAATAGCGGCTGAGCTTCGAAACTGCGCTGATATAGGATCGTTGCATCGCCGGCGAAAGATTGCGGACGGTCATGTCCTTGATCATGCGGCGGCGGAGAGGGCTCATCGGGGTCATCTGGAAATCTCCTGTCTGGGAGGCTGAAACACCCGATCCTCTCAGACAGGAGGCCAATTACGCGACTTCACCGCTCGGCTTCGTTCAATCCCTTCACGCTATATTTTCCGCTACCCGTCCGCATGGCCTATCAAGCAGAGTCATTGCCAGACTCTCGCCCATTGGACATCAGTGATTTGGTCATCATGCCCGTGAGACCCGGATTGCAGTACCAATATTTGCCGATCTGTGTTGCATATCGAATAATTTGTTTCCGTTAATTGCAGAACATTGTCTATGTACCATTGCGTTGTCCCGTTTGTCCAAAGAAGACCATAGGTATGAAACTGCCCATCCATAGGATCTATCGGAGAGGTATTCTGAAGAACGTTTGGTCTTGCAGGCCCCCCAGTTACCCCATTGACCACGGTCCAGTCGTGCATTTCTGGATTGTTTATGAAATGCGCGCCGGACATCTCTGCGATGTCTATTTCGCAGTATTCTTCATTCCCGGGATAGCCGTCTGTGTGCTCCGTATAACTTTGCGACCATAAATAGAATGCTCCAAAATTATTTGTCGGGCTTGTCTGCACGCCGGACTGCTGCCTGAATCTCAGGCTTGCTTCAAAATACCCGTACAGGAACGTCGTCCCCGTGTTAATTTTAGTTGTTCTAGGATGGCTCACGATGATCGTGAATTGACTGCTGGCACCCGTCCAATCGTTCATGAGCGTCAAGCCACATGTTCCGGACGAACCGTTATTGATCGTAAAAAAATTATTTTCAGGCGGGAGGAACCAGAAACTCGCAGTCCACGGCTGCGACGATATATAATTTGGCGTATTGTTCAGACTTATCTGCGTGAATTCGTCGTAAAATACCAGCGTGTTGAATCCGGCCGCGCTCGCTTGAGACGGCGGAGAATTAGGAGAAGCCTGATTCTCACAGGAATCGGCATATGACTGCGACGAAACAAATAGGAGAAGACTAAAAACCAGCAAGCGCCTGATCATTCGACCTCCTCAGTAGGGGCTCGCGACTCCCCTCAACGTTAAGGAGTCAGTCTATGAACAAAATACGGCTAAAGCCTCTTCCCGCCTAAAGATTGTGGTTTAGATCCAAAGAACTGACAATCAATCTGAAACCCGCGATTATAGAAGTTCAATGGGGGTGAATCAGGGTGAATCATGCGGAGACGTCCATATCGTCGTTACAGTCAACAAACGAATATCCAGTCAGCCGCGCCAATTCCGTCAATCTCGATTGCCGATCCGACAAGTGCCGCAAGGATCGATCAAATTCCTCGACCTTGGCGCCGACCAGAAAGCGGTACCAGAAACCTTGCAGGAAATGATAGATTAATCCTTCCCGTCCGTCGAGAAAGCCAAACTGGAGGATATAGCGGAAAAAGAAATAGCCGAACGGCCCGAGCCAGAACGGCAGATGATTATATATCCTTTCTTTAATCCATCGCTTCGCCGATGCTTGGAGAGACGCACCTTCAACAGTCAGTTTGTTGTGTGTTTCGAAAAGAAAATACTTTCGATTGAGCACGTCGATCGCTTCGCGTGTGGCGTATTTATTGTGCTTGTCAGTAAAAAAGGTGAGATCATTGAGATTGTAATCTGAAAGGTCATGAGCAAACGTCACCGTGCGTCCATGCAGCAGTACCATGTGCTCATCCATCCAGCGCTGCTCGATATGCGCAGCGCCATTGCGCCAGATTCGCAAGAGGGTCAGCGGATAGCGTCCTCCATGGCGAATCCATCGGCCAAGGAAAATATGCCGACGGTTCAGAATGCAGCCGGTAACCTCGGGTGGGATTTCAGGCAGACGGCGAGCAATTTCGGCGATGAGCTCGTGGGTAAGCACTTCGTCCGAATCGAGTCGCATGACCCAATCCGTCTCGATCGGCAAATTATCGAGCGCCCATTGGAATTGCTTGGCGTAATTGACAAAGGCATGTTGAACGACCTGGGCGCCGAGCGCTCGCGCAGTCTCCACTGTACGATCGCTGGAAAAAGAATCGACGACGAAGACTTGCGCCGCAAGTGGCACCAAACAGCGAATCAATCGCTGAATGTGCGCCTCTTCGTTTTGGGCGAGGACAATCACAGAGAGAGAGGGATTTTCGTTCATGGGAACCAAATGTGGTAGCATCGGCGGGTCACAAGGACCTTTACGATCTGGGACGGTCGAGAGTCCCACCAACGTCGCGGCAAACTCGCGTTGCGCACGATACAACAGGCGTGATGACTGGCAGGCGGCGACCGGCGAATAGGGGGCGTGAAGCGGATGCAGTCTTTTCCGTGGAAACTGCAGGAACCGGTCGCTCCGACGCCAAGGGAGAAGCTCAAGCGGCGAACAACCGCAACGCGAAAGCCCCGACGCGGGGCACTGGGCGGACCGATTCGTAGCGTGGGCCGGGCAGCGCGTGAATCGGGAGAGTAACGTCCCTCCGGCGCTTGGATGACGTTCGGCGGCTCCCGCGTCGAGGCTGCTCTTGCCCAGGAGCTTCTGCGCGGAAAGCGGAGCGAATGCGCATGGAAAGTCAAGACGAGCGGCAACGCGTCGTCGCACTGGAACTGCGGCAGGCTAAAGACGGAGCCTCGCGGGCGAGCGCCACTACGCCGCCTGTGACCCGGGCAATCGGTTGATTGCCGCGCAATTGGAAAAGAGCTGGCAAACGGCGTTGCGCCGCGTCGAGGCGTGCCGGACCCGATTGGAGAAGGCGACGAGGTTGCGTTAGCTAAAATTTAATCAGACAGACGGTGTTCCAGTACCACTGTGTCATAAACTGCGGCGCTTGTGTTTGGTTATCTGCCGCCTGATTTTTACTCCGGCTGCGATACCGGAAAACCGGTCGCTTCAGTGAGGGATTATTGCTCCGGCGTGTACACCCAGTTTGTGCGTCGGAAAAAGCACGACGGCAATGACGGTACACCGAAAGATATAGTGTGAAGAGAAAACCTATTTTGTCTCGTGACACGCGAGTTTTTCAATAAATGTGACCTTCGGCGCGCTGGAAATAGCCTTCTTCGCCGGTGAGATCTTTGATGCGGCGCGCTGGGACGCCAGCCCACATGCCAAGTTCCCCGTCAATCGATTTTACTACAGAGCTTCCAGCACCAATGATGGTCCTGTTTGCAATCGCGGCTCCCATAAGCACCGTCACGTTCGAACCGACAAGGCAATAATCGCCGATAACGATAGGTTTGCAGTCTTGCTTGGACGTCCGATAGTCAATTCCGTGCGTCAGGAACACACTGCGGTATCCAGAAATAGTTGTGAACCGTCCAATTGTGATTCCACCTGTGCAATCCATTATATGGCGCGACGTGATACTGGATTCCTCGCCAAGTACGAGTTCGGGATGCCGATCGCAGCCTTCAAAGTAACGTGGGTCGGCGTTGCCGCCTGTTATCCAGTTGAATTGCCCAATGCTTGACCGCGCCTTCATATGCACGGTCACGTCGCCCGTCACGACGCTCATGTGACCGATCGCAGCCCCACTCTCAAGCACGAGGTTTCTGCACACGATAAGGGACAGGCCGATATAGGCATCCCTGCTGATGTCGAAACCCAACAAGTGACGAAGAATAGAAATCTTTATCGTACTCGGAAGGG
>CAZMNG010000433.1:0-4633 GCA_964567505.1 uncultured Chthoniobacterales bacterium | reverse complement strand
TTCGCGGACGAACAGGGGGCAATGAATCGATCCGTGCAACAAGCCGGCGGCGAGCTCCTGGTTGTCAGTCAATTCACCTTGTTTGCGAGCACGCGCAAAGGAAACCGGCCTTCGTTCATGAGCGCTGCCCCGCCCGACCAGGCAAGCCGGTTATACGAAGAATTCTGCGACCGCCTCGAGCTGGAAACCGCAAAAAAGGTTCAGCGGGGAATCTTCGCTGCCGACATGCAGGTGGAACTGGTCAACGACGGGCCCGTGACGATCTGGATCGACACTAAGAACCCGGAGTGAATGCTTGAGCGCATCCAAAAATCAGACGGGAGTAAAGCCCAGCGAATCTGCAGTCCGCGTCAGTTCTCAGTGAAAAGCGGTGTCTGAAACGGACAACTAACCGAGTACCGCTCCGGCAAGTTCCATTGTCCCCTTGAACTTTCCAGGCGCTTCGTCGTCAATCCCGAAATTGTCTTCGTAAAGTTTCGCGACTCGCGTGATCTCCTCATTCGTTAACGCGGGACACTCCGAGATTGCGGCGAATTCCTTCAACTGCGTTGCATCGTAAATATTCGGAAGTACCGAAGCGGCTCGCGGATCCCGCAACAACCAGAGCAGGGCAGCCTGGCCCAGCGTCCTGTGAGGGGACTCCAGGAACCGGAGCTGTTCGACTTTTCTGACTCCATTTACCAGCCAGGAGCGAGGCCGGTGGCTTCGATGATCGGACGGCGGAAAGGTCGTATCGGGTGTATAATGGCCTTCAAGCATTCCGGAAGAATGTGGGACCCGGATCAAGAACATCGTGTCCTTATCGTTCTCGCCGGCGGCCTGATGGATCGCAGCCCCCGGGTGCTGCTCGAGGAGATTGTAAATATGCTGAACACTCGTCACCGGTCGTTGCCGGATGCAATTGATCCCTTCGTACATCCAACCGATCGCAGGGCCGAGCGCAATGCCGTAATACCGAACCCTGCCTCGCGAACGCAACTGCTCCAGCGTTTCCCAAACAGTGTCGTCCGTCACCTGCTCCATCCGGATATTGTGGAGTTGGAGCAGGTCAATCCGATCGGTCTTGAGTCGGTCGAGAGCCGCTTCCGTCGCACGAATCAGGGCGTCGGGAGAAAAATCCTGAGGGATTTCCCGTTGACCCCGTCTTTCATTTCCGTGGTGTACAAAATCATATCCGACCTTGGTCGCTATCACGATTTGATCACGCTGTTGGGAAAAAGCCTTCGCAACCAGCACTTCGCTCAAACCATTTCCATACGTATCGGCGCAATCGAAGAGGGTGATCCCCAAATCAAACGCCCTTCGCAGCAAGCCGACCGCCTCCTGCTCGGAAAAACTTCCCCACCATCCGGTCGAGACCGTCCACATTCCGAACCCAACGTCGCTCACTCGAAGATCTGTATTACGATAAGTGCGGTAATTCATGGCGCGTGCGCCACTATCGGGCGGTCGAATCCGAAGGTCAATAACGGTCATCGTCTAAACCGGGCGTGGTCGCGTTGACCTCAGAACGGTCGAATCTCTTCTTTCGCGAAAAAAGAGATGTTTCAGGTCCACCGTTCCCGGCCTGCGCGCTCTCACGGAAGAACACCGATTTTCGATCGCTAAAGACTTGCAACTCCGTCAAGCACAGGTTGTGCTAGGAGCAGCCTTGTCACTCTTTCCTAGAGAGGGCACCCCGAGAATTTGAGAAAACACCTCATGCAACCTGTACAAACGTTTAACGTATCACCCCGATTGCCCGAGAGCCTCGAACCGCTCCGCGAACTCGCCCACAATCTGTGGTGGACCTGGGAACCAGACGCGCGCCGGCTGTTTCGGCACCTTGATGTGCAGCTCTGGGACCGAACGAACCACAATCCTATCCGGATGTTGCAGCTCTCGCGCCAGGCACGCCTGCTCGAGCTCGCAAACGACGACGATTACATCCGCGAAATGCAGGCGGTCTATCAAAAGTTCAAAAGGTACCTGGCTCGCCCGGACACGTACGCAAAACTTCGGGCAAGCTCGCCGAGGGTCGCCTATTTTTCCGCGGAATTCGGATTCCACGAATCGGTGCCAAATTACTCAGGCGGCCTTGGCATTCTTTCCGGTGACCACTGTAAGTCGGCAAGCGATCTCGATCTCGACTTTAGCGCAGTGACGCTGCTTTACCGGCACGGTTACTTCAAACAGCAGATCAATAAGGACGGCTGGCAGGAAGCGGTGAGCCTCAACCAGAATTTCGGGCACTTGCCGTTGCTTGAGGCTAAGAACGGCGACCAGCCCCTTTCCGTCTCGGTCACTATTCTTGGCAGAACGGTTTGGGCCAAGGTTTGGGAACTGCAGATAGGCCGAATAAAACTCTACCTCCTCGATACCGACATCCAACAAAACTCGCCCGAAGACCGCCTGATCACCGAACACCTGTATGGCGGCGATCTGGAAATGCGGATCCGCCAGGAGATTGTACTCGGGATCGGGGGCGTGCGGGCGCTGGATGCCCTGGGCATTCACCCGGAGGTTTATCACATGAACGAGGGTCACTCGGCGTTCTTGTCACTGGAGCGAATTCGCCAATATGTTCAGGACAAAGGTCTTGAATACTACGCGGCGGTTCAGGTGGTTGCGGCGTCGAATGTGTTCACGACGCACACGCCCGTACCGGCCGGTAACGATGCCTTTCCCCGAGAAATGATGCTCCGCCATTTCTCAGGCTACGCGAACGATTTCCGGATCAGTTTCGACGACTTCTTCCGGCTCGGAGAGCCGGAGGTCAACCGCACCAATACCTTCAGCATGACGATCCTGGCGTTGCGCCTCAGCCGCCACGCCAACGGTGTCAGCAAGCTTCATGGCGACGTCAGCCAGGGTCTTTGGAAAGATGTCTGGGCCGGTGTCCCCTTTCAGGAGGTGCCGATCACAAGCATCACCAACGGTGTTCACACAAAGACGTGGACCGCTCCGGAGTTTCACCGGATCTACGCAAAATATCTCGGGACCGATTGGGAAGAACATCTTACCGATCCGGAGTACTGGCGCCGTGTCATGGACATCCCGGATGATGTGCTGTGGGAAACCCATCACCTGCTAAAAGCGCGCCTCATTGATTTCATCCGGGACCGATTACGGGCCCAGCGACTGCGCCACGGCGAATCTCCCGAACAAATCCGAAGGATTAGCGGCATCCTGAACCCGGAAGTGCTGACAATCGGCTTCGCCCGCCGGTTCGCGACCTATAAGCGCGCCACACTGCTCTTCAGCCAAAAAGAGCGTTTGCTGCGCCTTGTGCAAAATACCGAGCGCCCCGTCCAATTCATATTCGCCGGAAAATCGCATCCGAAGGATGACCCAGGCAAGGGATTTATCCAGGAGGTTTACAATCGATCCCGGGAAGCCGGGCTCGAACACGCGGTTGTGTTTGTCGAGGATTACGACACCTACATCGGACGTAGACTCTACCAGGGCGTCGATCTCTGGCTGAACAACCCGCTTCGTCCGTTGGAGGCGAGCGGAACGAGCGGAATGAAATTGCCGCCGAACGGCGGATTGAACCTCAGCGTGCTCGACGGCTGGTGGTGCGAGGGCTACAACGGCAAGAACGGTTGGGCGATCGGCGCTGAGATCAAGGAAGGCACTCCCGAATTCCAAAATGAAGTCGACTCCGACAGCCTGTTTAACATTCTCGAAAATCAGATCATCCCGCTCTACTACGCCAAACCCGATGGACGGATCCCGATTGCCTGGATCCAGTTGATGCGCGAATCGATGCGCAGTGTGACCCCGGTTTTCAACACCCATAGAATGGTGAAAGAATACACCGAGCGGTTGTACGAACCGGCGGCACAAGGCTTTAAAGCACTGAGCGCAAACAACTGCAAGGCAGCGATTGAGCTTGCGAAATGGAAACATTCGACTCGAGTCGATTGGCGGCAAATCCGTATCGAATCGGTCGACGCTTCATACGCCGGCCGAGACTCGGTGTTTGTGGGCGATACATTGGAAATCACCGCTCGAGTCTTCCTGGGCACGGTTGATCCGACGCATGTCCGCGTCCAGGCGTACGTCGGCGAATCGGACAACAATACGCTTCGTAACCCGTACACTGTCGACTTTGCCAAGGTCGCTAAGACCGGAAGCGACGGTTACTATCAATTCAGCGGGTCTATCCCGGCATCGGAAAGTGGGAGCTACGGGTTCAACGTCCGTGTCATCCCAACCCACCCGAATCTCATTCAGGAACACGAACTGCGATTGATCACCTGGGCCAAATAGTCCGCGCAGCGTGCGCTTAAGAAGCCTGGTTTACAATAGATGAATCTGGCTTTTTCCACGTGTTGGAATTCGATGCGGCATTCGCGCGGTGACGAGATGTTAGCGGAGATCTTTCAGCTCGGGTTTGATCGCGTAGAACTGGGTCACGGGATCCGGCTACACCTGTGCGAAGGGATCAAGCAATTCGTCGGGGACCATCCAATGACCGTGACGAGCCTGCATAATTATTGCCCGTTGCCGGTCGAAATCCCGGTCCCGGATCCGGATTGTTATCAGTGCACCTCTGACAACGCCGGAGAACGTGCCCGCGCGTTGCGACACACGCTGCAAACGATTGACTACGCTCGCGGCGTCGGTGCGAGACGCGTGGTGATGCACC
>CAZMNG010000432.1:0-4637 GCA_964567505.1 uncultured Chthoniobacterales bacterium | reverse complement strand
CTGGCGCAGTGGTTTTCGTTCCCAGCCATTGGTCTCGGGGCGGGTAAAACCGGACTTGAGAGTCAAGATCTTGTCGCCACGCCGGATCTTGAAATAAATCGTTTCTCCTTCGCTGCGGACGACGTACCAGGTGACGCTGTCTACCATCCCGGCGAAGCGCGACACGGGGTGCCCGTCGACCGCGAGAATGACGTCTCCCGGAAGAAAGCCGGCCTTTTCGGCGGGTTCGTCCGGCGCGACATATCCGACGGTTGTGGTTGCATCGGCTTGAGCGGTCGGCCTGCCTACGGCCCAGACGATCACTGCGAAGATTAATGCCAACAAAAAGCTGAAAAGTGGGCCGGCAAACGCCACAATAATTTTGTCCAGCGGCCCTACGGGCGGCAAATTTGTGCGTGCGGTGGTGGATTTGCCTTCAACGGTTTCCATTGGAGCCATCTGCGGCAACAGCACAAATCCTCCGGCCGGAATGCAACCGAGGCTATACTCGACTCCACCGATACTCTTCTTCCAGATCGGGCGTCCGAACCAAATCCCGAATTTCTCCACGTGCAATCCGCGCCAGCGAGCGGCAAGAAAATGTCCCAACTCGTGGACGATGATCAGGAGATTAAATATCAGAAGGACCTCAACAATCGTGAGGATGATACGAAAGATGCTCAAAATCATAAACTAACGATTAAAATAACGCGCTGCGCACGAACTCCCTGGCTTCATTGTCTGCCCGGAGTATATCATCCAAGGTCGGACTCGCCAAATTTGTCTGGCGCCCCATCGCATTGCGCACGAGGCGGGAAATTTCACCGAAGGGAATTCGATCATCCAGGAATGCTTGGACAGCGACCTCGTTCGCAGCATTCAAAACGGCCGGCAACAGGCCTCCGAATTCACCTGCTTTGCGCGCCAGATCCAAAGCGGGAAACGCGTCGTATCTGGGCTCCTCAAATTCCAGCTTCCCGATATCGGCTAAACGCAGCGGCCTCAAACTCGTCGCAACGCGGTCCGGCCAGGTAATGGCGTATTGAATCGGGAAACACATGTCAGAACGGCTCAACTGGGCGAGGATCGAACCATCCACAAACTCGACCAAGGAATGAATGATGCTTTGTGGATGGATCACCACTTGCACTCGGTTTATCGGCACGTTGAACAGCCATCGCGCTTCGATCATTTCGAGCCCCTTGTTGAATAGTGTGGCGGAATCGATCGTTATTTTCTGGCCCATTTTCCAGGTCGGGTGCCGCAGAGCGTCGGACTTGCTCGCATGTTCGATCTGTTCTGTGGAGAGTTCACGGAATGGGCCGCCCGAGGCAGTTAAAATAAGGTTCTGGACCTCCTCCACTCGCTTTCCATCAAGGCACTGGAAGATCGCGTTGTGCTCGCTGTCGACTGGCAGGATCGCAACGTTGTTTTTTCGCGCGCTGGCCATCACAATTTCGCCGGCCATGACGAGGATTTCTTTGCTGGCGATTGCCAGGTCTTTTCCACGCTCGATCGCTGCGAGCGCCGGCCGAAGACCGGCAGTGCCGACAATGGCAACCAGAACGAGGTCCGCGCCGGACATTGTCGACAGTTCAATCAGTCCGTCGTCGCCGGTGAGGATCCTTGGACAGTACTTGAGTGCGAAGCGAAGTTCGCTGAGCGAAGCCGGATCCACGAGGCAGACCGCTTCCGGCCGCGACCGATTAGCTGCATCCGCCAATTTTTGCGCACTGCGGTGAGCTGCCATCCCAACGATCTCCATTCGATCTGGCATCGATTCGGCGACCTTGATCGCGCTGGTACCGATTGAGCCCGTAGCTCCAAGCAGAATAACTCGGCGTTTTCTCATCGGACTAAAAACCGCAGGTAAAAAAACATGAGCGGCGCAGTAAATAGCAGGCTGTCAATCAGGTCCAACATGCCGCCGATGCCTGGCAACAATACACCCGAATCCTTGACTCCGGTGCTCCGTTTGATGATCGATTCTCCCAGATCGCCGACGACTGCTGCAACTCCGATCAGCAGACCGAGGATTATTCCGTGCAAATAATTCAGCCAGGCCAGATGCTTCGGCATCAGGAAGATGACAGTGCAACTCGCGAACATGGAAAAGACGAGCGACCCGAAGAACCCTTCCCAGGTTTTGGACGGACTGATGTGGGGGATCATCTGGTGTCGACCAATCCGGCTGCCGACGAAATAAGCGCCCATGTCTGAGAACTTCGTCACGGCGACAAGGTAAAGGACATAGAACTGACCTATCGTGGCTCCCTGCGGGGTTCTCGGAATAACGTAGACGATCTTCGTCATGAAATTGAACAACCATGCCACGTAGAGGAGTCCGAAGAGCGTGTAGGCCATCGACTGCAGCGGAGCGTGCTTCGCCGTCGGTCGGAACATCTGGCGAACAATGACTCCAAAAAGAAAAACCAGAAGCACGATGTTCTCGAAGTCATACGCCTCGGTCTGGCTGTTGGTCCTCAAGGCAAGAAAGGTGCCGACAAACGAAGCCGCCCCGCACACCAGCCCTAACGCCGTAAAGCAGCGGGTGCCGGATTGTTCAACCATCCGAAAGTACTCCCATAAGCCTGCCATCCCGAGCGAGCCGATCAGTAGCAGAAAGGCGATCTCGTTTCCCGAGAAGGTCGTGCACAGAGCGATCACCCACATCGCGTTTCCGGTGATGATTCGCCGCCAGAATTGACTCATTGACGAGAAGAGGCGGGCTTCAACTCTTGCCCAGCTGGACTTTGATTGAGCCGATTTCCTGGTCGAGCTTATCGAGCCGGTCCTTGAACGGCGCATGGCGCTTGGATTCGGAATCACAGAAACTTTCGAGCGGAGAAAAAGTCAAACCGACTTCGTGATAGAACGCTTCGATGGCGTGATTCAACTGAGTTTCGACAGCGCGCGTAAGGTCTCCCCGCTTTTGGTCCATCTGGTCACGGTACTCGCGCAGGATTTTGCGGCGCCTCCACACCGCGTAGAGAGTCCCGGTAAGTGCTGCCAGACCGGCGACTGTGCCCGTGAAATCCAAGAGGGCGGTATGCGTGAGCGCAGCGATCACAGTCGCGATCCCACCGGCAGCCGCCATTCCGGTCGGTACCCGGAGCCAGCGGGCGGTCTCGCCGAAGAGAGCCTGCAATTGCTCCTTGATTCTGGCATCTGACATTTGCTCAACCAGAGTGAGTTGCAGTCGCTGCAGGATCTCCTGGCGCTGTGTAAGGAACCCGGGCACCGCGGCCCGAACCTGTTTCTTCGTTTCCGAGCCGAATTGGACGTTGACCTTGTCCTGGAGATCCTGCCACATCGACCGCAGGTCGGATTCCAGCAGGCCTAACGCGTGCTCGATTTTTTCCTCTACTTGCGTTTTGACCTCGGATTGGACCTGATCCTGAAAATCCCGTTCCCAGCGACCGGTCGACAGGATCATCTTAAATGTCTGACCGATGGTTAGTCGTTCTTCGAGGAGTTTTTCACCTCTTTCTCTGCAGGCGTCGTACGCTTGTTCGATTTCGCGGATGAACCCGCCAACCTGTCGGCGCGATTGTGTTTTACGTGCCTCGAACGTGCCGCGAATGGAGGCGAGTTTTTCGGTGTCGGATCGAAGGACGTCCAGCGAGCCCTGTAAACGTGCCCGCAGACCACCTGCGACCACTTGGGCTGTTTGCGCGACCGAGAAGAGTTTTCCTCCGCGTTGTTCGCTGTGCGAGACCGTCTTGGTAATCCAATCTTCCAATCGGCCGAAATTGCTTTCGCGCCAAAGCCTTTCTTGATCCCCATCCGGACCTGTTTTCGCCAGCAACGCTTTCTTGGCTGAAACCGCAAAAATTGGGCAACTCGCTCCAAGGATTTGCAAGACAGTCTGGTCGAGGTGCTTAGAGACGATCTCGACCTCATGCGGTTCCCGCAGATCGGCCTGCTGAACCACAAACACAATGTTCTTCTTCCACTGGCGTCCGATCATTTTCAACAAGTCCCAAGCCGATGCCGCCCACGGGTTGGTAACCGCAAACACAAACACAATGAGATCGGCCATCGGAACGAAGTTTTCCGTGATCTCCTGGTGGTTTGCGACAATCGTGTTTGTCCCCGGAGTATCGACGATGTTGAAATCCTTCAGAAAGTCGATTGGACGGTGAAGCGCGGTGATATGGTCGGAAATTCGAACGTCATACGCGGATTCACCGTACTTGAATTCATAAATTCGGTCAGTCGCCGGCAGGACGTCGACTTTACAGAACTCCTGACCGAAGAGCGCGTTCAGCAAAGAGGACTTCCCGGCTTTAACCTCGCCGACCACAACGAACAGGAAAGGCTGGCCAAGGCTCGTGACCAGATCCTGGAGGTACCGCAAAGTCTCGGCAGGTGCACCAATTTGATGTGCGAGACCGATCAACGACCCTAGCGTGGTTCCGAGTTGAGAACGGAGTTCCAGGTATCTCTCAACGACCATCGTCCGAATGTGTTCCTCTTGTTATTGTGCAGCGGGTACCGGCGTTGGCTTGGTCTTGGCAGTGTTGGCGGGCACGGTGGATTGGAGCGTCTTTGAGCCGGTGGAATCGGGGACATCTGCTGGAGCGCCTTTTTTCGTGTTCTGCGTCTTGTTGGAACCAACCGTATCGGTTGCCGGTGGCTTTGGCTTATTCAATGCG
>CAZMNG010000431.1:0-4642 GCA_964567505.1 uncultured Chthoniobacterales bacterium | reverse complement strand
TATTTTAATCTTTGCTTGTGCTTCTTTCTTTCCGGTCTCTGGCACGGCGCCGCCTGGACATTTATCATCTGGGGACTATTCCATGGGACCATGTTAATTGCTGATCGCGTGTTTTGGAAGGAATGGCAAAGTCATCTTCCGAAGGTTATCAACGTGGCCATTACTTTCAGCCTTCTTATGGTCAGCTGGGTTATTTTTCGCGCGCAGTCCATCGAACAGATCGGATTTTACCTCCGGGCAATGTTCATTCCGGTGCGCGTTGAGCCGACGCTTTTGTCGGTTAGCCCAGATATTGTATGCACGCTCGCGGTGGCTTACTTCATCATTTTCTTGCCCCTGCTCCCGCGGTTTGAGAAGATTCTTGCCTGGTACGAGGGTCTTGCCGTCCGCAGAACCTTCGAGCTAGCCGGAGCCTACGGGTTGCTTCTATTCGCCCTCGCTCGGATTGCTACGTCTTCTTATCAGGCGTTCCTTTATTTCCGCTTTTGAAGAGAACTATGATCAAGTTATCCGAAAAAATCGTCTTAGGCTTAATCATCATAACGCTTTTGCTTCCGATACCGGTCACGCTCTTGGTCCACTGTGTGAAAGACAAACTTTCGCCGCAGTTTGACTGGATAGCGAATCGGACGTTGTTCGGAGTGACCATAACAAAGCAGCGACCGCAGATCGATGTTACAAACTGGCTGAATGGGGATCTTCAGAAAGCAGTAAATAGCTTCATTAGTGAACATTTCAGCGGAAGGGAGCTTTTGATCCGGGTTTATGATCAGTTTCTGTATCGCTTATTCGATAAGTCATACATGAGTAACGAAACAATAATCGACGGTAAGCGTGGGAACCTTTTCGGAGACTACTATCTGGCTGTTTTTGGCCATTACATTGAGCCTATGCGAAGCGAAGAAGCTGAAGCCTTGGTTGTGATGATGAAGTATCTTTCAAATCGCCTCAAGGAGTTAGGATCTTGCTTCGTTTTTGTTATTACGCCAAATAAGGCTAGCGTCTATCCAGAGGACATCCCTGATCGCTATTTGACGAAGCTGAACCGAGGGGATCGGGAGCAGTTAAATTACGATATGTTGGTTCCATTGCTTAAGAGATATGAAATTCCCTACGTCGACGGGCGTCAAATTACCATTGAGCACAAGGAAAGTATCCCAGTAAGAGCGTTTGCAAAGACAGGGGTACATTGGTCACGAGCGGTCGCATTTTTTTCCGCGACGGCTCTACTTAAAACAATTGAGAGGGAATCCGGACGAGAGATGCCGGAGTTATCGGAGTCAGTTGAAAGCATCGACGCGCGACCGGATGACCAGGACGATGATCTTTTCCGTTTGCTGAATTTGATCGAAAAGCCGAAACAACGCTATCTTCATCCGATTTTCAGGACTGCGGAGAACTGGACAAAACGAAAAGGTATTCTGACCGTTGTTGGCAGTAGTTTCCTCGGGCAAATTGTAAGCGATTTAGATGCGGCTGAACTCTTCGAGAGCATTAACTATTACTTTTATTTTAAAGCTTACAAAACCCGATATCCGGGCCGCATTGTCAGTGCGGTCGATGAAAATGCCGTTCCGTGGAAGGAGGATTTTTGGAACAGTGCCGCGGTTGTGTTGGAGGCGAATGAAGCAGATATGCAATCAGAGCATCTGCGAGAGTTCCTGATGACTGCATTGGCGGCACTTGAGCAGAAAATGCCCCAAGAACCGTGGACGGGCGATCATCTGCGACCTGTTTCTTGGGAATTCGGCGCCGGTGGGAACGGGGAATCTTTGCCCAAGAAAGGGTTTGAGCTTCCGCAACACGGGCTTACCTGGATTTCAAGTCACGAGGCGGAAATAGACTCCCCGTCGCCGCAACCAAATGCGGAGCTCGAATTGATTTTGGAAGCTGTACCCTTCCTGGGAGAGGGTGAAACGAAGAGGATCGTAAAGGTAGAAGCCAATGGGATCCCCGCGGGGACGCTAATGCTGGACAAACCGTCCGTTCAGTTCTATTCGCTCCGGCTCCCCGCCGCCGCAAATCAAAAGTCTACAATCAGACTGCGCTTTTCATGCTCCCCCGCTGCAAATCCTGCCGAGGGCGGTAGGCTTGGCGAAATGGGATTGGCGCGCCTGGCTCTCGTTCCAATTAAACTTCCGATCGTTCCGGGAATTGATGGAAATCATGAGACCGTTTTGAATGGAAGATGATAAGGCCGCTGGGTGGGAAAGTGATTCTCCTATGAAAGGTATCATTTTTGCCGACGGGAGCGGTACACGGCTCTATCCGTGGCGAGAGAATCGGCCTGGTCGGCGTGGGATAGGCGTCCCGCATGTCGTCTTTTTGTCGTGTGATGCGCCAAGGGTCGGGATCCGGAACCCCTGGGTGGGATTAACCTTTGCAAGGAGAGGCCGGACGCGTATCCTACGTTTGATGTCGCTGCGCATTGCAGTAACCGGCAAACATGGGCAGGTGGCTTGCGCACTGACCGAAGCCGGCCCATTGCTGGGTGTGGTCGTTACACCCCTCGCGCGCCCGGAGCTGGACCTGGAAGCGCCCGAGACCATCGAACAAGCTCTGCGAGCAGTCGGGCCAGACATCGTGGTGAACGCGGCAGCTTACACTGCGGTGGATCAGGCGGAACGGGAGCCGGGAATTGCATCGGCCGTCAACGGAACCGGCGCCGGCGCCGTCGCCGCAGCCGCATGTGTGCTGCGGGTACCGGTGATCCACTATTCCACCGACTATGTCTTCGATGGCGCCAAGCAGACACCTTACGTTGAAGAGGATGTGGTCGGACCTGCAACTGCCTATGGCGCTTCGAAACTAGCCGGCGAACAGGCTGTAGCCAGAGCAACCGGTGACCACGTTATCCTTCGCACCGCGTGGGTCTACGCACCCTACGGCAAAAATTTCGTGCGAACGATGCTGGCACTTGCCGAAAGCCGGGACGAAGTGCGTGTCGTTGCAGACCAGCACGGTTGCCCGACATATGCCCCCGACATCGCCGCTGCGACGATTATTATCGCTCAAAACCTGTTGAGAAAACCTTCCGATCCACGCTTGCGCGGCATCTTTCATCTGGCCGGAAGCGGAGAGACAAGCTGGGCAGGGTTTGCCGCAGCGATTTTTGCCTTTTTGGCGGCAAAAGGTCTCCGCACACCGGTGCTGACGCCCATCACCTCAGCGGAGTACCCGGCACCTGCACGCCGGCCGGCAAATTCCCGGCTGAATTGCTCCAGGCTTGCACGGATTCACGGGGTCGAGTTGCCACCTTGGCGCGAATCGCTTGGAATCTGTTTGGAACGGCTGTGGAAGGAATGGCAGACGTGATGGGTGAAGCGTAAGAAGCTTACCTGCCGCTTGTCTCTTTCTCGGTATTCGGGTTCAATATTGGAACATCTCCTATGAAAGGTATCATCCTTGCCGGTGGCAGCGGTACACGGCTCTATCCGTTAACGCTCGCCACTTCTAAACAGCTCCTGCCCGTCTACGATAAGCCGATGATCTATTATCCCTTGAGTGTGCTGATGCTCGCGGGAATTACCGAGATTCTGATCATCTCTACCCCAACCGATCTACCGCAATTCCAACGCTTGCTTGGCGACGGTTCACAATGGGGAGTACAGTTCAGCTACGCTGTGCAACCGAGGCCCGACGGTCTGGCCCAGGCCTATGTAATCGGCGCTGGTTTCGTTAAAGGAGGGCCCTCGGCACTTATCCTCGGCGACAATGTCTTCTACGGCCACGGATTGCCTGATTTGCTTGCGCCGGGGCGTATTCACTCAAAAGGCGCGACAGTTTTTGCGTATCACGTCAATGATCCCCAGCGCTACGGTATCGTCGAGTTTGACGACCGCGGTTCCGCCCTCTCCATCGAAGAAAAGCCGCGCGTACCACGCTCAAATTGGGCAGTAACAGGTCTTTACTTCTGTGATGAACAGGTTATCGATATTGCTGCGAATCTAAAACCCTCCGGGCGCGGCGAATTGGAGATCACCGATGTCATCCGTGCCTATCTTGAGCGAGGGCAGCTCGAGGTAAAACAAATGGGGCGCGGTTTCGCGTGGTTCGACATGGGCACGCATGAGAGTCTCCTTGAGGCTGGTGCGTTTGTACAAACGCTCCAAAGGCGTCAGGGGCTGCACATCGCGTGTCCGGAGGAAATCGCTTATTTTCAGGGGTTTATCACCCACGACGAATTCGTCAAGCTCGCAAAAAGGTTCGAGAAAAGCGCTTACGGACTGTATCTCTTGAAACTGGCAGCGGAGCGTTCTGGACAATCGCGCTAACCCAAGGGCCATACAATCAAGCAACGTGCCGGGATTCCACGTCGGAACTCAAGATTCATTGACGATGAAATTCTATTCTGACATGGCCATCGGTCTTAGCCGAATCTTCGGTTTCCGTCTGAAAGAGAACTTTTGCCAGCCTTATACAGCGATAAATTTCACGGACTTCTGGCGTCGATGGCATAATGACAGTCTTTTTGAGGCATCGGCCGTTCGTACAAACACTCGAAAGGCGGGGCTGCGCATCGCTTGTCCAAAGGAAATTGCTTATCTTCAGGGGTTCATCACCCACGACGAATTCGTCAAGCTCGCAAAAAGGTTCGAGAAAAGCCTCAAGACTATTGCGGTCTGACCGATATATCAGTTAG
>CAZMNG010000430.1:0-4645 GCA_964567505.1 uncultured Chthoniobacterales bacterium | reverse complement strand
CTCCGGAGCCCGTGGCTCTGGTGCGGCATCGCTCTCGCATTCGTGATCTTCCTACCCAACTTCCTTTGGCAGATCCGGCATCATTTCGTCTCCTTGGACTTCCTGAAGAGCATTCACGCTCGCGACATCCGCGCCGGACGAACCGATACATTTGTGCTCGACCAGTTCTGGACCGCGACGAACCCTCCCACTGTCCCATTGTGGCTTGCCGGCCTGTGCTATCTGTTCGCTACGCAGGACGGCAAGCGGTATCGCCCGATTGGGTGGATGTTCATTATCCCCTTCGCGCTGTTCGTAATCGGAAGAGGCCGGGGGTACTATATGGCCCCGGCCTATCCCATGTTGTTCGCCGCAGGGGCGGTATGGGGTGAACGCTGGGTTGCGACGTTGAATTCGCGGCGCGCCCGTGTGATCCGAGGGATTACGTGGCGATTTCTTGCAATTGGGGGTCTGGTGGTTGCCGCGATTGTTCTGCCGATCGCACCGCCCGGATCATTGTGGTGGCAGTTGGCTGATAAAGCTAACGGAGGCAACTTCAGTGAGGAGATCGGATGGCCGGAGCTTGTCGAAACCGTAGCCAGCATCCGCGATTCTTTACCGGGCGAAGCGCAATCGGGGTTAGGCATCCTTACAGGCGATTCGGGCCAGGCTGGCGCAATCAATCTGTACGGCCCTGCGCTGAGATTGCCGAGGGCAATCTGCGGGATGAACTCTCATTGGCTTCGTGGGTATGGCGATCCGCCTCCAGAAACGGTGATCGTTGTCGGTATGTCGCGGGACTTCGTGCAGAGCGCGTTCGAGTCTTGTCAAATTGCCGGTCATGTCAGCAATCACTTCGGGATCAAAAACAGCACCATTCGCGACACTGACATTTTTGTGTGCCACAGCCTGCGGCAGCCTTGGCCCCGATTCTGGCAGGGATTCCAGTACTACGGCTAAGCCTTCGCGGCTGCCCCGATCCGGCCTGGGCAGGGTCGCGTCTGCAAATTCGATCCGGCGGTAGCCGGATCGAATGTGCAGACACGACCCACCTTTCATGGTGTTTTACGGTGCAATCATCGCATCCCGGTCAGTTTGATATCAATAAACACGCGACGATGATTTCCGTAGAGCCAATGAGCGCTTTTGGAATGCCAAAATCCCTTCAGATGATAGCTCCAGTAAGGCGGGTCCAACGAATAGCCTGCAAAGTCATTTCCGTCGTAAACTCGAGTTATAAGTGCTTTATTATCGGCTTCTTGCGAGATAGCAACTGATGCCCAAACCAATCCCAGAATAAGGCTGCTCATTCTCATATGATCAAGATTATAAGATCAAAAAATCCGAAAGAGAACGCTTATTCAGACCATTACTGCTGGCAATTACCAACAAATTTTCGCTCCTGAAGAAAGGCACTAACTCATCGTTGAGACCGGCCCAACAAATCGTCCTGCACCTGTTCAGCTCCTCAAATTAAGGACCGTGGTCGGAACCGTCGATTGCTCTCGCAATCTGCCATGCATCATACCGAATGCCGTTTTCGGTATATTTTCCTTGATCAACCGGCGCCAAACCGACGGTCAGCCATTCGGCCAACTTCGGCTGCTCAGTATTGGAACGACTCGAAAAAATGCACCTGCCGGTTAGATACCGCCATGCATGAATCAGCTCGTGCGCGAGCCCGATCCAAGGGGGGCGCATTCGCCACCGGTTTTCCGGCGCGTTCACATCGAACTTGGACTTGTTCCCAATAAAATCATTGTCAGGGTTCCACCGGATGTAACAACTGACGCCTTTCCCCGGCGTCAAGCAGTCATAAATTTCGAGCTCGCACTTCAACAGCTGTTGCCCGATTTCGTTGAGCCTCCAATCCTGAAAGCTGCAATCTTCCGGTTTCCATACTCCAACCCCATATTTGGCAACGAGCCTAAGCAACTTCTCGGGCGGACACCCGTGAGCGAGAGCCGTTTTGAATGTTTTCGTCGCGGAAGATTGGCTTTCCAATGATTCGTACATCATGCCCGGCGGAGTGCCTTCGACCCAGGTTGAATTGTACGGGTTCTCCTCTGGAGCGGCTTTCAGTATCTGGACTTCGTTTATGCTTTGCTCAATCTCTTTGAGCAAGCTGGCACCGTGTTTGTTGCGACGGATTTGGTCCAGTGCTTCTGCGGCCTGCTTTTGCCAGATATCCTGCTCAGATTCACCCTCGCCAGCAGGCGAGAACTTAGATAAGGCACGACCGATTTGACCGGTACGAGGACTGAGTTTGACCTGAACATTCACCGCCATGATGTGGCTGATCGCTTTGAAATTTCTAAACAACGGTCTTTGCTTGCTCAGCATTATACAATGCGCGCCTTTACCGCGGACGGAATTTTGGGGCGCTATTCACTGTCGGAACCCAGACCTTCAAACCTCGAACCCGGAACTTCGAACTTCGACCCCCCCGCACACAGCGCCATCGTGCCTGTCGGCGACACTGAAGGCAATTCAACATTGCCGCTAAATCTCACCCGGCTTGGTCCGATTAAGGAGTGAGGGCTCGGGGCTGTCCTCACAGTCCCGGGACCTACGAGGACGTAACAGCTAACTTCGCTCAAACAGCGTTCGTGCCCGTTGGAACAAAACAGCCTCTGGATCTCGCAGCGCTTCCGCCAATGAGGTGCGCTCGTTCACCAAAGAGAGCATCTTTGTGAAATACGGCGTCAGTTGTTCCGGAGCTTCGATGCTTCCAGCAACCGCATAGACAGGTTTTCCGCACGCGCACGCCAGCGCCGCGACTCCAAACGGGCCTTTCCCGTGAAGAGTCTGATGGTCCAGCTTCCCCTCTCCGGTTACGATAAGGTCCGCAGCAACCACGCGTTCGCGGAGCCGTGCGCTCTCTGCCAAATATTCGAAACCGGACACCAATTTCCCGCCGAGGAACGTCATAATCCCGTACCCAAGGCCGCCGGCTGCGCCTGACCGTGGATGATCGGCAAAATTTGTTCCCAGATGTTTCTCGATCTTGGGTACAAGCGCAATCAAGTCTCCATCGAGTCGCTCGACCATCGCGGGCTTAAGCCCCTTTTGCGGTCCAAATGTGTGCGTCGCCCCATTCGGGCCGGTCAATTTCGTTGTAACGTCAGATAATCCGATGCATTCGGGGAATTGCCGATTGGCAGGCGGTTCAATCACCGCGATATCGCGAATCCGCGACGGGGTTGGGAAGACCGATTCGCCTTGGCTGGTGTAAAACCTGTAACCGATTGCCGCAGCCATCCCTAGACCGGCATCGTTCGTGGCACTCCCGCCAAGACCAACAAGAATTTTCGGCACTTTAGCTTCGCACAATCGGCAAATTTGAATACCGGTACCAAATGTCGTTGCTCGCATGGGCTCAAGCTCGGTGGATTTAATACGCCAGAGCCCTGAAGCCGCGCTCATGTCCAGAATTGCCATGTCGTCGCGGATGAACGATTGAGCTTCGATTGGTCTTCCAAGCGCGTCGACGGTTTCGGTCGATTCGCTCGTCGCCGCAAGATGTTCCGCGAGAATCGCGGCTGTCCCCTCTCCACCGTCTGCGATCGGAAATTGATCGACTTCGATTCGGGGATCGACGCTATGGATGGCCCTTGCGATCGTTGCGGCGACATCGCGCGCACTGAGCGAACCTTTGAATTTATCCGGTGCTATGAGCACGCGCCTGATTTGAAGTTTCACTTTAAAAATTCTTCGCTCTCATTGCCTTGATTTCCTCGTTCTGACCGTTAGTGCGGCAACAGCAACCGGTCGAAGAAGTGGAGCAGGAAAATGATCGCAATCCCGTAGGTAAACGGCGTCAGGCCGTTTCCCTTTACCGGCACTGCTTGTTCGAATTCCTGCTGAACATCTGCGCGGTGTTCGCCGGTCACAAGCTGCTTCTTCTGGTGCTTAGCTGTTCCAAGGGTAACCGCGACGAGCGTGATCAGGCCGAGACCGATTCCTGTACTGATGCTGAAGGTCATTGGCATCGCCATCAAAGTAAGAATTGCCGGAGCACACGCCTCGAAGCGCGTCACGTCAATTTCACGGACACTTTCAACCATCAGAATGCCGACAACGACGAGCGCAGGGGCTACGGCAACGGCCGGGATCGTCAGAATCATCGGAGTAAATACGAGGGCAAGGAGAAAGCATATTGCGGTCGTTATCGCAGTCAGTCCGGTCCGGCCGCCCGCCTGGACACCCGTGGCGCTTTCGACGTAACTGACAACCGTCGAAGTCCCCAGCAACGAGCTCAAAATCGCGGCGATCGAATCTGCTGCAAGCGCTCTGGGCAACCCCGGAATATAACCATTGGCATCCATCAATCCGGCACGCTTCGTCACCCCGATCAACGTTCCAATATTATCAAACATATCGACTAGCAGGAGCGTCAGGATCACCGGGAACGCTTTGAGCGGCTGTGCGAACAGAAAGGTGAAGTCCAGTTTCAGGAATGTCGGCTCGATGGAGGCCGGAAGCGAAACAAACGAGCCAGGGAGTTGCGTTACCATTCCTCCTTTTACGTCCGGCACAAACAAACCAATGACGGTGATGATTGCCATTGAAATGATGATCGCCGCGGGCGTGCGGCGCGCCACCAGAATGCAGGTAATCAATAGGCCCGCACCAAACAGGGCAACAGACGGGGTCGCCAGATCGC
>CAZMNG010000429.1:0-4646 GCA_964567505.1 uncultured Chthoniobacterales bacterium | reverse complement strand
CCGCAAGAGCGTCCGAACTGCGCTCGCCGGAGTAAAAACCTCCAATTCCAATAATATAGGGATGCTCCATGTTGACCGCTGAGCACGGCAACAACAAAAATTCTGACGAACCGCCGGAGCCGGCGGTTACAGAAAGTTCGCGGTCCAAGCCGGCGATAACCGGAAATCGGTGTCCTCCGGCGCACTGACGATCGCTCGCAAATCTTTAAGGATTTGCGAGCGATTTTGGACGCGCAGCGTCAGCCTCAATTCTTGGACAAAGGAGCGGTCGTGACCTGATCGACCGCTTGAACGGCATTGATCAAGCCATACCCGTCGAACGGACTGTAGCCGAACGTCGGCGTACCGTTCTGGATTGTCCCCTTCGCCGTACCAGCCGGTGCGCCGGCGAACACAACCGTGAATGTTCCTCCCGAGCCCAACTCTTCGGCTTGCGAGGCGACCCCCGATTCCGGTGCCGTGTAACCTAGATAATTCCCGGCGACGTTCTGCAATGACGTAAAACTGAGGGATTTCCCGGATGTAAATGCGCCGGGATTGAACGTGAGCGTGAACTTCGGCGTCGCGGCCGATACCGGGCTGACATTGATCTGCGATGGGGTAATCCCGATTGCCGAGCCGAATGCGAAGGTCGCACTCGTCGTGTCGAACACGAGCCCTGCTGCCGATCCGTCAATGGTCAAGCTGCTAATCGATTGACCCGCCGGCCCGAAGTAATTCAGGGTCAAATAGTTGAGACCGAAATAGGATTGGCCAAGCGCGGTAACGGCCGCATACCCGGTTCCTTTCGCAACGATTCCTTGCGCCATTTCTGGCGTACTCGTTCTGGGTTGAACACTATTTTCGAGGATCCCCTTCACCGTGGCAGCGCTCAACGATCCCGGGCCGCCAGCGGCTTGCTCCATCAACGCTACAACGCCCGCAACGGTCGGCCCCGCAGCGCTCGTCCCGAAGAATGCGTATGGATAGTTGTAATAAGGGTAGCCGAAAAATGTCGTAAGCACACCGTCTACGCCCGCAACCTCTGGCTTGAGCCGCGTTTCGGGCGTCGACAGGCGGTTGCCGGAGGCGTCAAAGTAAATCGTCACCGGCCCCGGAGAGGTAAAGTTATCGAGCTGCGGCTGATACGGAAGCCCGGGCGTCCAACTGAAAGCGTACGCTGCGACTGCGATCGCCGAAGCCGCCCCGGGATGCCCTAATATTGTCGGAACCGGGGGCGGGTACGGGCTAAAATAGGGTCCGGTTAGATTACTTTCCCCATCCAGAAAAGTGTAAATCGCAATCTGATGATTCGTTGGACCCGGCCCTGCCTTGGGATCCGTCTGCGTCGTTTTTGTGATCGCGATCTGATAGGTGGTTCCAAGGAACAGGTTATTGGTTTGCTGGTAAGCCTCCTGCACTGAGAAGGCATTCGTCGTGCCGCTTAGATCCGATCGATAATTGCCGTCCTGATCAAAAACGAGAAGGTTATAACTCGTAGTGATACCGTGATCCTGGTCAAACAAATCGTCCCATTGCAATAACAGCGGGTAGGGGGGGTAATCGGTGGGACCGGGCGCGGTGACCGTTGTGACCGGCTCGAATCCGCCATTCGGATTCCAATTGAACCAGCCACCCGCCGTCAACGAGGGGTCGAGGTAATTGACCGAATTGGGATCAGTCACATTCAATTTGAGGTTGCCGTGTTTTCCGGCCTGGCGCACCTCCTTGTCGCTCAAGTTCCGGTAATAGTTCACATAGCCACTGTTTCCTTCATTCCCCGCGGACGAGGTATAGACCGCCGGCTTCCCGGGCAAAGTAGTGCTTGTCACCACAGTATTGACCGCTTGGGCGAGCAGCCCATCGGAGAAAATCGGTTCGTCGGGGTATCCGACGTCATCATCGATAATAGAGCAATTCGCCTGCGTCCGAAGCGCGACGATGTTGTTGGCAAAGCCGACTTCGCTGACGAACGCCGTCGCAAACGCGAGGTTGCAGTGTGGCGCCTCGGCATAACAAATCTGACAAATTGCACGTCCCTCGTCCGTTCCATCCGGGTAATCCTGCAGAACATTCACAACCGGCAGATAACCAGCCGCAACGTCCTGCGACGCGGTTGTTGCCGGCGGGCTCGAGGTATTCTGGTAGGCCGTGTTAAAACTGTCGGACAAAACGCCGATCGTAATCCCGTCACCATTCAATCCCCGACTGTTTAGGACATCCGTCTTAAGAACAACACGGCTCTGAGAGCTATATTTCCCTGCTCGCACTCGTGGACGACTTTCCATTGTCAGAGCACGTACCCCAATTCCCTTGGCAACGTTCTCTAACTGGTCGGTCGGCACGTAGGCCGCAATTATTCCGTGCCCATAGGTTGACGACACGTCAAGAACATGACCTTGCAGCGACGCGACCGCCTTGACGACATCGGCCAGAGCGGCCGCTCCATTGAGGTGGATGTGGACCAGCACCCGATCGTTCGCATCCCATCGCCCGGGAATTTGTGCTTTGTCACTCACACTAACTCTTGCAATCTGACTATGCACGCCCACTACCTGTGCCTCCGGCATCGTTTGCATCGCGTGCAACGCAAGTCTCTGAAGTGGCGCATCAATGTTATCAGCCACCGCCGCTGTCCCGCCCAGAGAAACGCCGGTTGCCCCAAAATAAAACCCTGCCGCAATCACACCGATCAGGGTGAGTTTGCGGGCAGCCTTCGATAATCCGCCCCTTAGACAGAACACGGATCCAAATAGTGTCGTCGATTCGAAATGTAGATAGAATCGGTGTGCAGAGGAAATATGCTTCCTTCTCATATAGTTGATGCCTTTTGTCCCTCCCATTCTGTCGGCGAATAAGCCAATTTGATGAATGAATGTAAACCCGGGCGGAATGAAACCTTAATATTAGGTGGTAGCGCAAGCCAATTTTCTTTAGAAACACACTGTTCGCACAGGTTTATGAATTCCTGTGATGACGAATCCTGCGCTCTCTCCACACTGGGTCTGCTCTACCCATAATAAGGCCGCAGCGCAACCGGCATGCTCCCAACGCGCAGCGCTTGTTCAATCGTCCCGTCGGCTGCATCAGCAGTGCAATGGCCGTTGATGCGTGTGATCTCTCCGGCTCGCAGCGCAGCAATCGGTTCCCCATCCCGCAGCAAGATCCGATGCGCCGTAATCGCCGCGACTCGCGGCTCGGACTTGAGAATCCCTACCAGGTTCAATGGATCCGCTGCGCTGATCGCGATCAGTTCACCTACGGGCGCCGTTTTGCGGACGGACCGCAACATCGCGATCGCGTCCGATCCGGCGAATTGTTCACCGCTCAAACCGGCAACGAAATACCCTCCGCGAATCTCTCCACGCGCCTCGAGACGCCTGAAAACCCGGAGCAACTCGTACCACGGAACACGCAACGATTCTTTCTCCGCGATACGGCGAGCGACAACCCCGTACCGGCGCAGCAGCACGCGAGAGAACGCTTCAACCGCTTGATCACGCAGGGCGCGAGAATCTTCGGCCGGTTCCGAATGTGTCCGCTCCAGGGCCCGAAGCAACGACCACCGGCCGCCAAATTCCACACTCGATACGCTTTTGTGGTGTCTGCGGTGCCGGGACGTACCAAATGGAGCGCGTTTTTCTTCTGGCAACAATAGCGCGCGCAAGCCTTCAAATCCGTCCGCCGTCACACATCCCTGAGCGGCTAGCTCGGCCAACGCCTGTTCCACACGCGACGGCAGCAAGCTGGTCGTGCGAACGATTTCCCCGAAAAATAGCGCACCACGCCCCTGAAACGCTTCGACAATTCGTTGCGCATCCGAAGAAGGTTCCGTGCGAACCTCGGACCGACTAAGCCTCAACCAGTGCGACAGGCTTTCCCTTTCGAATAAAGAGATCGGACTGGACCGCACGGGAACCATCGGTCGGCCGTTCCTGGGTTCCGGTGATGTAAGCCGTCCCCACCCGATGCGCCCTGAGAAACAGAGCTGATCGAGCAACGCCGGCGAATAGCCGCTGATTCGAAGCGCAAGCACCTCCGGTTCCCAGGCGGCCGCAGCCAGTTCACACCCATCAAGCAGCGCCAGAACTGCGCCGACACCGTCGACTCCAGCGGCACGGTGTTCCGAAGCCACTCTTTGCCACACCAAAAGAAAGCGCTGATAATCGGCAATCGATACAGGCTCAATCTCAGCGCGCAACTTGTTGATCGTTAATCGGTGAATCCGGGCCAGTAACCGCCGATCGCACCATTCCGTGCCGGCGGCACCGGGATTAAATCTCCCTCGCAGAACGAATCCTTCGCGTTCCAGCGCCAGCAACGCCCCTTGAATCTCGGAATCCGATAACAAAAGCAGGTCGCTTAACGCCTCCGCGGTCACGGGCCCAGCCGCTTCCATCCTGCCGCGGACCAGTTCGCGAACTGCATCGGCTCGATCCCAGTGCCGCGCTGCCTCGGAAGCCGGGGGAACAATGACAGGTTCCGTCCGGGCTCCTGAATAGATGGTTTGAATCATCGGCATCCGCTCAGCTGCTACCCAGAACGGGCGAGACAATCCAAGACGGCCCGCGCGTCGTTCGGCACTCAGATGCTCGAGCCATCCGCCAGAGGTGCCCGCCAACTTCCTTGCTTCTTCTTCGGTCAACACGCCCAGAAGAAGCAAAGCC
>CAZMNG010000428.1:0-4650 GCA_964567505.1 uncultured Chthoniobacterales bacterium | reverse complement strand
GTCGAGTGCGGCCCGTGCGCGCGCCAGCTTTCCTGACCCTGGTGTTCGCTCCGGGTGAATGCGCGCAAGTCGATTGGGGCTGCGCCGGCTCGATGGCAATCGGTTCAACTCGCCGACGGCTCTCCTTCTTTGTCATGGTGCTTTGCTACAGCCGATTGTGCTATGTCGAGTTTACCCTGGGCGAAGCGACAGAGCATTTCCTGGCCGCTCACCAGAACGCTTTGGAGTTTTTTGGCAGAGTTCCGGCCAAAATTATCATCGACAATCCTAAGACCGCAGTGCTCAAGCATCCTGCTGGAGAAAGGCCGCTCTTTCATCCGCGCTACCTGGACTTTGCAGCACACTACGGCTTCGAGCCACGTGCTTGTAACGTGCGAAGGCCAAACGAAAAAGGCCGTGTCGAATCCGGTGTCGGGTACGTAAAGAAAAATTTCCTCAACGGCCTGCAACTGCCTCCCGGCTTGAACGCACTGAACACTGCTGCACGCCACTGGATGGATACGGTTGCCAATGTCCGCATTCACGGGGAAACGCACAAACAACCGATCGAACTCTTCGCACTGGAAAAGCCGCATTTGAACGCGTTGCCGCCGCTTCCCGCCGATACCGGAGTCATCCGGACTGTACCGACCAGCAGCCGCTTCCGTGTGGTGTTGGATACCAACCGCTATTCGGTTCCCAGCCTTTATGCTTCCCAGTCGCTGCTACTCAAAACCTTTGCCGATCGGCTTTGCATCTACCACGGCGAGAAGCTAATCGCCACCCACACCCGCAGCTACGACCGGCACCAGGACTTCGAAGATCCCGAGCACGGCAAGGAACTGCTCGATCAGCGCCGTGCAGCACGCGACGCCAAACTGCTGCTGCGCTTCTTTGGCCTCTGTCCCCGTGCCGAAGAGTATTACCTCCAGCTTAAGATCCACCGCCTTAACCCTCGCCAACACATCGCCAAGATCATGGCTTTGAGTGAGGTTCATGGCTGCGACAAAATCGCTCGCGCCATCGAAGACTGCTTCGAGTTCCAGGCCTTCAGCAGCGACTATATCGCTAACATCCTCCAGCAACGCGAGCGCTTCAGCCCTCAGCCCGGCCCGCTCCACCTCACCAGGCGCCAAGATCTGCTCGAGGTTGAACTCGAGCAGCCCGATCTCTCCGTCTACGAAGGCTCAGATACCATCCCCATCCTGCCCAAACCATGACTAGAAATCCTGCCGACCTCTTGCTCAATGAGCACCTTGATTACCTCAAGTTGACTTGTGTCAAAGAAAACTGCCAACCCTTGGCTGTCGAAAGCGCCGCCAACCACTGGAGCCATCTCGACTACCTGGGTCGGCTCCTTCAGGGCGAAGTCGCGGCGCGTCAACAGCGCACGATTGCTCGGCGGATCAAAGCCGCCCGTTTTCCAGTCATCAAGACCCTGGAAGGCTTCCGTTGGGACTGGCCCAAAAAAATCAATCGGCTCCAGATCCAGGACCTCTTCCGGCTTAGTTTTATCGAAGAGAAAGCCAACGTTATTTTCCTGGGTCTGGTTGGCCTCGGCAAAACTCATTTGGCCACAGCACTCGGCTATGCCGCGTGTCAGCGCGGGTATAGCGTCCTGTTCGCCAACGCTATCGACGTCATTAACACCTTGAGTGCCGCCCAGACTAAAGGCGCGCTCAAATCCGAGCTCAAACGCTATCTCTCACCCGCGTTACTGCTCCTCGACTAATGTTGAGCTCAACATTACTCGACGAGCTCGGCTATCTTCCCATCGACCAGCGCGGAGCCGACCTGCTCTTCCAGGTCATCAGCCAACGCTACGAACGCGGTTCTATCGTCCTTACCTCCAACAAAGCCTTCAAACAATGGGCTACCATCTTCAACGGCGATAGCACTATCACCTCCGCCGTGCTCGACCGTCTCCTCCACCACGCCGAAACCGTTTTAATCGAAGGCTCCAGCTACCGCATGAAAGACCGCATCGAAAGCTGACAACCGCCCCCCTTTTCGGAAGTCACAGCGACCGTTGTCGTTACACTACCCCCAATCCACCATCCGATTTTAAAATCATTGGTTTTATCCGATTTTGACGCCGCCGCTCTCAAGCAGTTCCTGGCGAGCCGCGTCCCATTCCTCTTGCGATACGATGTTGTGTTCTTGCGGTAGATTTTGCGGTTCAGACACCATATTTTCATTTGTGCTCATAGTTACCTTTCATTATTGGGTGATCCCGCGCCTGCGGAACCAACCCTTGTCAGTTTTGTGCAGGTTCAGTGGTACGACGAACGAGCAGTTTCTGATTAGGGTCGCATCTAAAGAATCCAAGATTTCTGGCAAAATCTTGATTCTTTAGATGCGACCCTAATTGGGACGTTGACCCAGAACGGCCTTGGGCTTCGAAAAGATGTCGTGCACGAGCTCTCCCAGACTACTTTTCTTTCTGGATTCGCTTTGGACGAACTGGGCTTGTTTGTCCCCGAGCTGTTTTAATAGCTTAATCGCCGCCGGATTAGCCCGATCGGGCGCGATCTGACGGGCTTGCAGGTGGCTAAGGTGCGGATTGGGGACTCTTCGATAACGAATCGCTACCCCGTGATTCTGAAAGTGATGCGTTAACCTAAGCATGGCGTAATCGGAAGCGCGATCCTGGAGTTCCATGGCTAGTTCACACGTCACTGATCCAAAGCCCCAGTCCAGCAGACCGCGGTCGACGTGGTTTTCCAGCACATCACCTGGAGCACCACCGGAGGTACCGATTGAAAGTATCTCAATTGGCCGAAGAACTTTACCTGTCTCCGCGTCCGTGCAGATATCCATCGCTTCCAAAAGACCAATGAGTGAAGGGTTGTTAGCCCATAGACACCCGTCAACGAAGTTGCCTGGGACACCTGAATGATCTGTTTCAGTGATGGCCGCTACAGGCATTAAGGCCGGTACGGCAGAGGTTGCCAGGCAAACATCAACGAGACTCACGTCCTTGTCTCTGGAATAATATTCAAAGTGGGGCGATTTAAACACTTTTGGCGACCAGTCGAATAACCTGCTGGTCGGGATGCAGAGCGCGATTCCCCGATCTTCGTAGACTTCTCCGATGGTTTTTTTTTCGAATTCTTTTTCGAGGGCAGCGCGAAGCGCATCAGAGGAATTGGCGGCCTTGCCAAGACAACTTGCGGCCCAAAAATAGAGCTTCCACCTGCTTTCCGGTCGAGGCTTGGTGAAAAGCAGAGGTCCAACCATCTCCAACATGCGCAATATATTCGAAGTCGGCTGTCCAGCAGCCAGCCCGCACGCCAAAATCCCGCCGCTGCTGGTCCCGGTGATTAAGTTGAAATATTGCCCGATGTCCCAGCCATCTTCTTCCTTTGGCAGGAAATGGGCAGCGAGCGCGTGCAGGAAAGATGCGGTAAAAATGGCGCGCATCCCTCCGCCATCGAGCGCGAGCACGCGGAAAGGAGCGCTCGTACGGTTAAGGCCGGCGACAGGAAGCGAAGACTCTTCATTCATGGTTTTGCCCGTTCACAGGCAGCATACGGTTCCCTGTTCCGAATTCAAGAACGCAGCGATTACGAGACCGGCTCAGAATGAACATCTGGCGGTGCGGGAGTTAATCAGTGAGCTCGGTTAGCCGGAGCCAATCCATTTATTACGCCGAGCTCGCGAAGATGCCATAAACCGGATCGAAGAGTTGACATGGGCGATTGTTTCGGTCTCGATCGTGTTACGGATAGATGCCTATGAGTATTGGTTTTTTCGAGCGGCTACAACAGCACGCCACCGAGCGCCCGAACGATGTCGTGCTTCAAAGCATCCGCGGCGGCCAGAGGCAGGCCCTGACTTGGCGAACTCTGCTATCCGAGATTGACCGTCTTAGCCGACGCCTGCAACGCGTCGGAGCCGCGCGGACGGGCGCGCACGTGGCGATCTTAATGGAAGACTCTCCGATGTGGGGAGCTGCGTTCCTAGCCGCCTACAGCGCAGGCTGGGTAGTTGTGCCGCTCGATCCTTCCCGGGATAGCGGAACGCTAGCCCGAATTGTTGCGCACGCCGACTGCGAAGCGCTGATTTACTCGGAGAAGTATGCCGCCGCTGCGCGGGACATAGCCGACGCGGACATTGGCCTTACGGTTTTGGAGAGCTCATCTGCCGGAGTCGACAGCCCGCCGTTGGCGTCCCGGCCCTTGCCGCTGGTGAAGCGCGACCCGGACGGTGATCTAGCGATTTATTACACGGGAGGCACAACGGGATATCCAAAAGGGGTGCGGCTAACCGAAACGAACATTTTCGGGAGCGTCAGGGACACCCTTGTGGTCTGTCCGATAACCGTGCGGGACCACATACTCTCGATATTGCCGCTATTCCATTTGATGGCGCTTCTTGCCAATCTGCTAGTGCCACTTTATGCGGGGGGCGGGGTGACCTACCTGCATGACTACGATTCTGCCAAGATACTGAGCACCTTGCATGACGAGGGGATTACCATCTTTGCGTGCGTTCCGCAGTTCTATTACTTTTTGATCCGGAGAATCCGCGAGCAGGTTGCGGCGCGGTCGCCTCTGCGGCGGCTAGCATTTTACCGCCTGCTCGATCTGTCGCGCTTTCTTCGCCGCTGCTTGAAAGTCCGTGCCGGCCGATGGCTGTTCCGGCCGATCCATGATCGTTTCGGACCAA
>CAZMNG010000427.1:0-4651 GCA_964567505.1 uncultured Chthoniobacterales bacterium | reverse complement strand
AAAGGCTCGTGGATTTTTCCCTGCACGACATCGTCGTCTTTGAAACGATCCAGGACGACAAACACCGCTTGACGGGCTTCCTGTTCTTCCCGGATATGCATTCAGCCTGCGCTGCCGTTGAGCCTTTCGTGAAGCATGGTGCAGCGGCGGTGGAATTGTTGGATCGCGCTTCGATACGTGCCGTCGAGGGTAAACCAGGCGTGCCGGATCGATGGAAACAGTTTCCAGATGAAGCGACAGCCCTTCTCGTTGAATTCCGCGAAAGCACTACAGAAAAGCAGGCTGTAGCCGAACGCGCGGCCAATGAAATTCTCTCCACGCTTCATTTGCTCGAGACCGCCGACTTCACGAAGGATCCGCACATCGGCGCACAGCTTTGGAATGTGCGCCATGGTCTGCTGCCTTCCGTCGGCGGTGCTCGACCGAGTGGCACTTCGTTGATCTTGGAAGACGTTTGTTTCCCGACGGAGCGATTGGCCGACGGCGCTGTCGACGTACAGAAGCTTTTGGTCCGGCACCGCTACGCGGGCAGCGTGTTCGGCCATGCTTCCGCTGGTAACCTTCACTTCCTGATCACGCCGTCGCTCAACACCGAGGCGGACATCGCCCGGTTCGATAGCTTTCTTCAGGACGTAGTGAAACTCGTGGTCGACAAATATGATGGCTCCCTCAAAGCAGAGCACGGCACCGGACGTAATATTGCGCCGTTCGTCGAGCACGAGTGGGGCTCGAAGCTGACTGGATTGATGTGGAAGTTGAAGAGCCTCGCTGACCCTGAGAACATCCTCTCGCCAGGCGTGCTGCTAAGTCACGATCCGAGGGCCCATCTGCACCATCTTCACACGGTACCTACCGTCGAAAATGAAGTGGATCGCTGCATCGAATGTGGCTACTGCGAACCTGTCTGTCCCAGCCGCAACCTGACGACGACACCCCGGCAGAGAATCGTCTTGCGGCGAGAAATGCTACGCCAGCCCGAAGGTTCTCCCGTTACCCAAGCCCTACTGCGAGAATACGAATACGACGCGATTGAAACCTGTGCGGGCGACGGATCGTGCGCCTTGGCCTGTCCGTTAAGCATCGATACAGGGATTCTTATGAAGCATTTCCGCCATCTTGAGCACACCCACGCGCAAGAATACGTCGCGGAAAAGCTCGCCGAGCATTGGAGCAAGGTAGAACGGATTGGGCGATTGGCGCTCACGGCCAACGAAATATCGTCAAGGGTGCTGGGGCCCTGGCCGGCAAAGGGCCTGACTTCTCTGGCCCGTACAGTCGTCAGTAAGGATCTCGTGCCGGTTTGTCTTCCAAACATCCCGCCAGCCGCCAGCGCGGAATTTCCTCCGACGAAAAAAGATGGAGCGGCGGCGGTGTACTTCTGCGCGTGCGTCAACCGGATGTTCGGCAACGCTTCCGGGACGGCCTCGCAACAAAGTTTAGCGGTAGCGATGGTCAGGGTCTCGGCGCGTGCAGGATTGCCGGTTTGGATTCCCGATGATATCGCCGGCAACTGTTGCGCCACCGTGTGGCATTCGAAAGGCTACGACGACGGGAATCGCTACATGGCGAACAAGATCGTCGAAAGCGTCTGGCGCTGGAGCGACCAGGGCCGCTTGCCGGTGGTCTGCGATGCGAGTTCGTGCAGCTTCGGCATCACCAGTGAAGTTTTGCACTACCTGACGCTGGAGAATCTGGAGAAACACAAGCGACTGACTCTCCTCGATTCTGTCGCATGGGCGTATGACTATTTGTTGCCACGCCTCAAGGTGATCAAGCGGGTCCGCTCGGCTGTCGTTCATCCGGTATGTTCAACTCATCACCTGGGATTGTCCGGTAAAATCCATGCTCTCGTTGCGTCTCTTGCCGAGGAGGCGGTGACCCCCATATACGCTACGTGCTGCGCCTTTGCCGGAGATCGCGGGATGCTTCACCCAGAATTGACGAAATCGGCCACCAGCGAGCAAGTCAAGGAAATCGGCGAACGGCACTTCGACGCTTACCTTTCGAGCAATCGAACCTGCGAGTTAGGCATGAATCTGTCTACCGGGAAAGACTACCGCTCGGTGATCTTTCTCTTGGAGGAATCTACTCGTCCACAATAGTGAATTCGATCCGAAGACATTCAAAAAACCATCGAGCCTTAAGCAAGTCAGATTGCAGATCTGCCGCAGAACCCGAAACTGGGTGCGGCTTGGCGCCGTCGATTTGTTCTTTTTCATCACTGCCGCGGCAAGGGAAGAAGAAAAGGCTTGGAACCGGTTTTGTCCGTGCCAAGATGGCTGTGCGTTAATTGAGGAGATGCGACGCCATGAGTTGGACCATGAATGTCAATCCGTTGGGGAACCTGGCGCTCTCGGCGCTGGTTGCGTTTGTTCCCATTCTCTTTCTGTTTACCGCTCTTACAGTGCTGAAAATGAAGGGCTACTGGGCGGCGATAATCGCAACCTCGCTGGCCGTAGGCGTCGCGTGCATCGCCTACGGCATGCCTATGCAGTATGCCGGCCTCTCGGTGGTGTACGGAGCGCTGTTCGGTCTTTTTCCAGTCTCCTGGATCGTAATCACTGCCCTTTTCATCTACAACATGTCCGTGAAGACCGGACAGTTTGAAGTCGTCAAGAACTCGCTGGCAACTATCTCCGATGACCGCCGCATGCAGGCCTTGCTCATCGCCTTCTCCTTCGGCGCCTTCATCGAAGGCGCCGCGGGATTCGGAACGCCCGTGGCGATCACCGCCGCCATGCTGGCGGGGCTCGGTTTCAATCCCCTCTACGCCGCCAGCCTCTGTCTTCTGGCCAACACGGCCCCGGTTGCCTTCGGTGCCATCGGTATTCCCATTGTCGTCGGCGCCAACGCTTCCGGCGTGGATTTAATGGGCTTCAGCCAAATGGTCGGCCGCACCCTGCCATTTCTGAGCGTCTTTGTCCCGCTTTATCTGGTGATCCTCATGGCCGGCTGGAAGAAAGGCATCGAAGTCTGGCCCGCCTGTATGGTCTCCGGCGGTTCTTTCGCACTCGTGCAGTTCTTGTCTGCCAATTATATAGGACCGCTACTCCCGGATATCCTCTCGTCCATATCCTCGATGATCTGCACCGTTATCTTCCTGCGATACTGGCATCCAAAGGAAAGCTGGCGCTTTCCCGAGGAGCCAAAGAGCGAAAGCAGGGCAGAGCTTAGGTATAGCGGCGGCCAGGTATTTCGGTCATGGGCGCCTTTCCTCCTGCTTTCGGTTTTTGTCGCTGCCTGGGGCATCAATAACGTACAGACCGCCATGAACCAGATCTTCCTGGTCAAGTTGCCCATTGAGGGCCTCGACAAAATGGTGATCGACGACGTTGGCAAGGCAAAGGCCGCGGTCTATACGTTCAACGGCCTGAGCGCCGCCGGTACGGCCATTCTTCTGGCCTGGTTCTTCTGTATCCCGGTGATGGGCGCCTCCGTCCGCACCGCCCTGGATGTCGCCGGCAATACCCTGAAGCAACTTAGGTGGCCGATTGTCACGATTGCCACGATTCTAGGTTTCGCCTACATTATGAACTACTCCGGCATGGCCGTCACCCTGGGTCATGGCTTCGCCTCCACGGGCTGGTTTTTCCCATTCTTCGCCGCCTTTCTGGGTTGGCTGGGCGTGTTCATGACCGGTTCGGACACCTCCACGAACGCCCTGTTCGCGAAGCTGCAGGCCGTTACGGCGAATCAACTCGGCATCCACCCCCTGATTACCGTCAATGCGAATACGTGCGGCGGCGTAACCGGCAAAATGATCTCTCCTCAGTCCATCTCCGTCGCTACTGCGGCAACTAACATGGTTGGCAAGGAGTACGAGATCTTCCGGTTCAACCTGAAGCACTCCTTGATCCTTTGTACGGTGGTCGGCATAATCTGTATGCTCCAAGCCTATGTCTTCCCCTGGATCGTTCCGGCTGGGGAGAAGGTGGTGCCCGCAGTCGCCAAGCCTGCAGGAGCTGCACCGATGACTGGCATCGATTCGCAAGGCCTGCTCTATGTTGGGATCGCATTTGCCGCAGCGCTCCTCATCACTGTTATGTCGCGCATTTTAGGCAAGGGCCTGGTGACGAAAGAAGGCGCGGATAAAGCGGTTTTCCACTAGCTCGGCTATGGCATCAAGAAACCGGAGGACCGAGGCGCTGTCGTTGACAAAGTGCTAAAGGGCATTTGGAGGGTGTTTTAACCATCTCTCCAGACTACTCAGACGCGACCCCCGACTTTTTGGCGCTCTTCTAATGCCCGAATCTAAAATACGACTCCAGGTCAACGTAGCCGTCGCTGCTGAAGCGGAGGGGGGACGGGTCGGAGAGGGTTTCCAGGTTGCTGTTTGCACGGGCGTCGTTGAGCAGGCCTTCTGAGAGTAACGCATGCTCCATCTTTAGCGTGCTGTGGATGAAGACCATGCGCGGGCCGTCAGGGCCGCTCGGGCTCATGGCGAGAGCTACTTCAAGCGCGTCTCGATCGTGCTCGCAGACGATCGGCCGGCGGGCCTGGCAGGGGCAGAGAGCGGAGAGACTATTGAGCGTTGTGCGATCCCACTCGATCTCCTCATCGAAGCGCTGAGTAATGAATTCGCAGAGGCCGACACCAATCGCATTCCCATGACTTCCGGGCGACAATCTGCTGCCAACGATAGTATATATTG
>CAZMNG010000426.1:0-4662 GCA_964567505.1 uncultured Chthoniobacterales bacterium | reverse complement strand
ATACCGGGATGGGTCGCATTGGGGTATCGGAGGATGAAGCAGATCACGCATTTCGAGCGCTCCGTGAAATGCCAGAACTGCGCCTGGTGGCGGTCTCTTCGCATCTTCCGGTCGCGGACGAAGATGAAGATTACACTGCGGAACAGCTGGATCGATTTCGGCCGCTGGTGAACAACGCCTGTCCCGGCGAAGGACCGGCAACGGTTCTGAACAGCGCAGGTGTGATCCGATTCGGCCATACCGCCAAACCGGGAGACGTCGTGCGGACCGGTCTCGCGCTGTATGGCATATCGCCAATCCCGGGATTCCAGGCGCACCTGCAACCGGCGATGACGTTGAAGACGAGGGTCGTCCTCGTCCGATGGCTCGGGCGAGGCCGTAGCATCAGTTACGGGCGGACATTTATTACTTCGGACCGAATGAAAGTGGCGACACTTTGTGCCGGCTACGGTGACGGGGTGGACCGCCATTTGTCCGGTCAGGAAACAGAAGTGTTAATCCGTGGGCGGCGGTGCAGGTTGCTTGGCAGAGTCACGATGGACCAGATGATGGTGGACGTGACGCATCTCGATCAGGTCGAGCCTGGGGATGAAGCGGTTCTTTTTGGCTGCCAGGGGAACCAGGAGATTCTGGCGAGCGAACTGGCGGCGAAGGCGGGAACGATCGCATGGGAGATATTTACGGGGATAACCAAGCGCGTCCCTCGGGTTTACCACTGAATTTCGCCGGAGATTATAAACTTAAAGTTGTGCGAACTTCAGGCTAATCGATTTCGTGCGGGAGCAAACGATGGTTTCTTAATGGTATGCCTCCTGAAGGTCAATCGAACCGTCTGATTCACGAAAAATCTCCCTACCTCCTCCAACATGCGCACAACCCGGTGGATTGGTATCCCTGGGGCGCGGAGGCATTTCAAAAGGCGCAGACCGAGAACAAACCGATCTTTTTATCGATCGGCTATTCCACGTGTCACTGGTGCCATGTGATGGAGCGCGAATCGTTCGAGAACAACGCGATCGCCGGGATTCTGAATCGGAATTACGTGAGCATCAAAGTAGACCGGGAAGAACGCCCGGACGTGGATCGGGTGTACATGACATTCGTCCAGAGCACGACGGGTGCCGGCGGCTGGCCGATGAGCGTCTTTCTGACACCGGAACGACGCCCATTTCTTGGAGGGACCTATTTTCCGCCCGATGACCGTTATGGACGGCCGGGGTTCGGGTCACTCCTGACGCACCTTGCAGATATCTGGGAGACGAACCCCGAAAGCATTCTGGATCAGGGAGCGCGGGTTACTGAGGCCCTCAATGAGCACCTCCGAAACGCGCAGACGCAGACATCGGGGCCGTTGGCACTGAGCTGGCTGGAAAACGCGTACAGGCAGTTCCGGGCCGGGTTCGATCCGCAGGAGGGAGGGTTCACTTCCGCCCCAAAATTCCCAAGGCCCTCCGTATTCAATTTTCTGTTTCGGTATCGACAACGGAGCAACAACCGGGAACCGGTTGAAATGGCCAGGTTCACAATGCTGAAGATGGCCAGGGGTGGCATCTACGATCATCTCGGAGGCGGTTTCCACCGTTATTCGGTCGATGCGCGGTGGCATGTGCCGCACTTTGAAAAGATGCTGTACGATCAAGCGCAACTTGCGGTGGCGTACGCGGATCTTTTCCTGTTTGCGCCCGATCCGGAGGTTGAACAGACGCTGCGCGGGACGTTGGACTACGTGCTTCGGGATCTGACCTCCCCGGAGGGAGGGTTTTATTCGGCCGAAGACGCCGACAGCTTGCCTTCAATTGAAGCTGCCGAAAAAAAAGAGGGCGCGTTTTATGTCTGGAGCGAAGCGGAAATTAATCGTGAGCTGACTTCGAAGGAAGCGATTATCTTTCGCAGGATGTATGGTGTGGAACCGGCCGGAAACGTCCACGCAGGGAGCGATCCACATGGCGAATTGGCCGGCCGGAATGTGCTGTCCATCCGAACCGACGTTGCAACCATTGCGAACTCGACCGGGTACAGCGGCGCGGAAGTGCTGCAATCGATTGCGTCCGCGCAACAGAAGCTGAAAACCGTCCGGGACCGGCGTCCGCGCCCGCACCTTGATGACAAGATAGTGACCGCGTGGAACGGGCTCATGGTCTCCGGGTTCGCAAAAGGGTTTCAGACACTGGGCGACCCGCGGTACCTGGCGGCGGCTCAGCGGGCGGCCCGGTTTCTGTTGGAGGAATTGTACAGCAAAGATAAAGGCCGGCTCCTGCGAAGTTACCGGGGTACAGCCGGAGCAGTGAATGGGTTCGCCGAGGATTACGCGTTTCTGATTCAGGGCCTGCTGGACATCTACGAGTCGGATTTTGATGTACGATGGCTGCAGTCGGCGGAAGAACTGCAGCTGGCGATGAACAAGCTGTTTGGAGATGCAAACGGCGGTTATTTCTGCACCGAAGCGAATGCAAGCGATATCCTTTTCCGAATGAAGGAAGATCACGATGGTGCTGAACCGTCCGCGAATTCCGTTGCTGCGATGAACCTGGCCAGGCTTAGCCGGATTTTCGACCGAGCTGATTTCCAGTACACTGCTTCCCATGTAATCGGCGCGTTTCACCAGGCGCTCGAACGGGCTCCGGCTGCATTGCCGCAGATGCTCTGCGCGCTGGACGCCACCTTATCCGACCCGATGCAGATCGTCGTGACCGGACCGGTCGGCCAGCCGGAATCAGCAGCGCTTTTGCGTGTCATCCGAGGGCTTTACCTGCCGAACAAAGTCGTGCTCCTGGCCGACGGCGGCCAGAACCAGGACTGGCTTGCCGAGCATGTGGCAGGCGTTCGATCGATGGGATCCCTCCAAGGGCGACCCGCGGCGTATGTGTGCCGAAACTCTACTTGCGAACTGCCCGTGACGGAACCGAAGGAGTTGCTGGAACTGCTGGAGAAGCAGCAGGCATTCGGCGACGCAACGCAAACCAAGGGAGGATAGGCGTCCCGCCTGTCAGTTCTGACGAGCCGCGGATTGAAACTTATCCGCCCGTTTCGCCGTCGGTAGAAATTTCGCGGGCGCCTTGTTTGACGAAGACCCTGAGCTTTCCTCCGTAGAACATCAAGGTCCATCGCTCTGCTGGTCTAGAATAATTCGAGAAAAACCATGGAAGCTTGGGTTCTGGAACTTTGGCGCAACTACGTTAACAGCCAGCCTAGGTGAAGGCCTTCACCGGCAGAAAATGCCGACTGACGTGTTCGCCTTTGGGGACTCCAGGGAGATGGCCGAGGATTTACGGCTTCTTGATAAGGTAGCGGTTGATCGGGTTCGCAACCAGGAGTATCTAGTACCAGGCGACGGGAGCGAAGATGATCGGTGCGGTGGGCAAGACGCAGTATATGACGAATGAATTGCCGGTTCTCGTGTCGGCAACCGGAAGATGGAGCACAGGATTTTAGTGAACGGTGAACGGCGCGGTCAGCGAAGGCGGATGGCTGCACAGGTGCTCGGTCAATTTATCTGATCCTGCTGACCGCGCTCCTACACGCTGCCTACCATGACCCTTGCTGAACTCCAACGGATCTACTCCACGCCCTTTTTTGATTTGATTGAGCGCGCTCGTTCAACGTTTTCGTCGCATTGGAACAAGAGCGAAGTGCAGCTCTGCACGTTGCTGAGCGTCAAGACCGGTGGGTGCAGCGAGGACTGTGCTTACTGTGCTCAAAGCGCACGATATCACACCGGCGTTCGGGCGGAACGCCTGATGAATCCTGAAGACGTGCTGGATGTGGCTCGTCGCGCTCGGGAAAACGGTTCGACGCGATTTTGCATGGGAGCGGCGTGGAAAGGTGTGCGTGACGGGGATGCGAGATTTGAGCAGGTACTCGAGATTGTGCGGACGGTGAGTCAACTTGGGATGGAAGTCTGCGTCACACTTGGACAACTCGGCTTGAGTGAAGCCAAAAAGCTCAAGGAAGCAGGTGTCACTGCCTACAACCATAATATCGATACTTCGGAGGAGTATTATCCGGAAATCGTCTCGACGCACAGTTATTCGGATCGGCTCAATACGATACGAGCCGTGCAGCAAGCGAATATCTCCGTCTGCAGTGGCGGGATTGTCGGAATGGGAGAGACCGAACTTGACCGGCTCAAGATGCTGGAGGTATTGACCAATTTTGATCCGCCGCCGGAGAGTGTACCGCTAAACTGCCTGATGCCGATGCCGGGAACACCTCTCGAAAACCGACCGCCGGTCGACATTTTCGAACTGGTTCGTCTGATCGCAACGACCCGAATCGCATTGCCGGAGGCGAAGGTCCGTCTGTCCGCCGGGCGGACCATGCTCTCGAAAGAGGCGCAAGCCCTCTGCTTTTTCGCAGGGGCAAACTCGATCTTTTACGGGGAAAAACTTTTGACGGCGGAGAATCCCGGGGTCGACCACGATCGCGAGTTGCTGAGCGCGCTTGATCTCGCCGCGCAACCGCCGTTTGCCGCCGGCCATTTAGGACCCTGATTCCGCCGGGCCGACCCGAATAAAAGGCGAATTCGACATTTCGGTTTTGCCCGCAAATTTGAGGCATCATGGAGGCGTCAGCGCAAGTTAGATTCATTCAGAGCGGTGGCCGCGAATTCCTTACGGATGAGCCGATCAGTTTACATCCCCAGCGCTCGACCGTCATCCGATA
>CAZMNG010000425.1:0-4668 GCA_964567505.1 uncultured Chthoniobacterales bacterium | reverse complement strand
AGTTCTGTTTTCGCCCTTCGGGCGATGCAGACCCGGCGATAAATCGCCGGGCTGCTTTCCCGAAATGTCCAAACTCCAGGCCCGGCACGAAGTGCCTGGAGTCATGAGAAAAATAGGCCCGTCCCAGCGGGACGATTGATTGGATCTCGGCTTAGATTAGCCTGCATATTTCGCAGAAATATGCACCCAAAGGGCCGAAACCGTCCGGCGGCCACCGGACTCTTCGGGGCTAACCCGGTCAGGCGACTTCAAAGATCGCTTCGATTTCCACGCTGATGTTTTCCGGCAGGCTGCTAACCCCGACCGCTGAACGGGTGTGTCGCCCGGCCTCACCGAACACATCAACTAGTAAGTCAGAACAACCATTGATTACTTTCGGATGATCTCGAAAATCGTCTGAGGCATTAACAAATCCAGTTAGCTTCACCACCCTTCTGACGCTATCGAGTCCATTCTGGGCGTGATACACAACGGCAAGCAGGTTAATCCCTACCAGACGCGCATGGTCATAGGCTTCTTCAACGGTGATATCCTGGCCCACTTTTCCGGTCAGAAATTTCTTGTCCGATGTCCGAGGTCCCTGACCTGATATAAACAACAGATTTCCACTCCGAACGAATGGAACATAGTTCGCTATTGGTTTAGGCAATTCAGCAAGCGTAATTCCAAGCTCGGCTAATCGCTTTTCGGCCAAAATATCGGTTGATGAGGTGCTCATAGGAGAATTCACGATCCGCTGGATGAACAATATTCCCGATCCTTCTTTCACGCAATATCCATCATTTCGAGAACGTCGCCGATCTGCGGCGGGAGGTTTGGTGATCCGGGAAATTTGACCGGTCCCTCATTCTCCATAAAACCGATGGACCGTCTATGCTACCTTTCTTTATATTAAAACTTGTTTATTCAAAATATGGCAAAGCAAATCATTATCGACGAGTCACCAGTGTCCAAATTTCTCTTTTCCGATACACGAGTTGCGTGGTTTTGGCTCATTGTCAGAATTTATGCCGGTTGGCAGTGGCTTACCGCTGGCTGGGAAAAAGTTCATGATCCCGCATGGACAGGGCCAAATGCTGGCGCAGCATTAAGTGGATTTATTCAAGGCGCGCTCCATAAGACTGGCGGTACTCATCCTGATGTTCAGGGATGGTACGCTGACTTTTTGCAATCTTTTGTATTGATTCACGCTAATACCTGGTCACACGTGGTGGCCTATGGAGAACTTTTTGTAGGTATAGCACTGATAATTGGAATTCTCACTGGCATCGCTGCATTTTGTGGCCTATTCATGAATTTTAATTATCTTCTTGCCGGGACTGTTAGTATTAATCCAATTCTATATACCTTAAGCATAGGCCTGATTCTTGCCTGGAAAATTGCTGGATACATTGGTCTGGACCGATATCTTCTACCACTTCTAGGCACACCATGGCAGCAAGGTACAATGAATACAGTGTAATAAGAGAAAGGGACAGGTCAAATAGCGATTTCTCCAATCATCGTGCTCCTTCTTCCAAGCTCGGCTAATCGCTTTTCGGCCAAAGTATCGGCGATGTGAAGGCGTCTTGTTCGTCGCGAACAAATTTTTCGAAAGTCTTGGCTTTTCTACCACCCAGCTTTTCAATTGTGTCCGTCGCCTCAAACCGGTTGGCGCCGATGCGGATCGCCCGCCAAAGCTGGGACAGATGGTCCACTGCGTGCTGATTGATCGCGGTGGCATCGAGCAATCCGGCTTGGACCGGGTAGGCAAAGTAGACGCTTGAAACGCCTTCTACCGCTCGCCGGACAGAGTGGTAATCGAGAAAATCACCCTCGACGACCTCGGCCCCGAGTGCGCGCAGCTGATCCGAGCGTTCGTCGGTCGTATGGACGAAGGCGCGCACCGGGACCCCGCGTGCGCGCAGCAATTCGAATACGTACCGACCGCTCCTGCCTTGTCGACCGCCGGCCGCTCCAGTAACGAGAACCAATCCATCTGTCATAGTTATCCTTGTTTACTTACGTGTCTCGATAAGGTACTATGTAGTACCAATCATCTGAACATGTGGTACCATTTGGTACCATCGTCAAGGAAAAAATGAGCGCCACTAACTCGATATCGAAAATTTGAATGAAAACCGCTGACCAAACGCCGGCACGTCAAAGAGTTCTCGATGCGGCTTTTTCCGCGTTTATGCAGAGCGGGTACGCCGAGACCAGCACGCTTGAGATCGCCACGCGTGCACGCGTTTCGAAGCGAGAACTCTATGCGATGGTCGGGAACAAACAAGAAATCCTCGTAGCGTGTATCCGCGAACGGGCACAACGGCTCCAGCTGCCTGCCAACTTGCCCGAGCCCCGCGACCGCAAGATGCTTGCCCGTGGCTTGGCTGCATTCGGCCGGCAGCTCCTGCGGGAAACAAGCGATCCTACCGTGATCGCCGTATTTCGGCTGGCGATCGCCGAATCGTTACGCGCGCCAGAGGTCGCGCTGGCGCTGGCCTCTATCGGCCACCAGACAAGCCGCGCCGCTTTGCACGAGATCATGGTCAAGGCGCAGTCCTTCGGACTTCTCAGCGGTCGACCGGAGGAGATGGTCGACCAATTTGCCGGCCTGCTCTGGGGCAATCTGATGGTGGGCCTGCTGCTTCGCGTTACTGAACCGCCGAACGCCCGCGAGATTGTGCGACGCGCCCGCAACGCTACGGCCGCCTTTCTAAAGCTTTATCCGCACGCGGACAAAGCTGCCGCGGCCGGGCTGCCGCCAGCAGACAGGGATTCGCACGATCGCGGAATGTCATAGCCTCGATGCGTCGGGGTCCCATCTAAATATTTTCGAGAAGAAAACTTGGAATATTTTCGCCGGGATCCGCGATTTTTGATCTGGCCCTTGACTTTTTCACTTCCGTCATGCTTAACGCTGGTCGAGGAGCTCATCGATCGCCCGCATGAGGCGGATGAGATCAGGTAGCCCGCCCTTTTCCAGGTCCACATGCGCAAGGTTGTTGACGAGAAAGAGTCGCGATTTTGGTGCAGCAGCGGCGAGGGCCTTGCTCTCGGTGGATGGGATCAGCGGGTCGTTCCGGCCATGGATAAGAATAATTTCGGCGCGAAGTTGCGATAAATCCCGGCGGGCCAGATCGAGCGCAGCAATCTTCTGTTGGACCGCAAACGGCAGCCGCGCCAGTCGTTCGGGGACGCGTTCCGGGGTCGAGGTGGTGAGCAGCCGGTAGAACGCCCGGCCTTGGCTTCCTAATTGCGACGCCAGCGTGTCTGTGGAGTCCGTAGAATCCCGGAGTTTGCGCTCGGCGATCTGACGTAGCAGTTCGCGATCCCGTGGGTTGGAGATGTAATCGAGGTTGCTCAGCAGAAAGATCCATTTCGAATATTCGCTCTGTTCCATGTGCTGCCAGTGCGGATCCTTCTCTGTCCGGTCGCGGTAATATCCGGTAATGGCGAATGTAATGACTTCTTGCAAGCTGTAATAGCTACCCACGCCGAGAACGAATCGAACGTGCGACGCGATGGCGGGCTCGAGGGCGGCGAGGATCGCGGGACCAACGGCATAACTGGTCGCAACGATCCCGGCCCGTCCCCCTGGCGCCAAATCGGGGCGAGAGACGAGGAAACGGAACGCATCGCCAATTTCGCCGGCGTTTTCCGCCTGGACCTTGAGCTGCCGCAAATTCGGGATATCGGGCACAAGTACGGCAAATCGAGCCCGCGCCAGACTGCGAGCGAAGACGATCAATCGCGGTTCGCGATTGCCCTCACGAGCCAATCCAGGCACCAGCACGACCCCGGCTTCGGGAATTTGAGAGGGCGGCAGATAAAGATCGGCCGTATAATGCCGGCTCTCCGCGGTGTAAGCAACTGCCTCGGCGGGGGGCTCCGAATCAGTCAATGCGGATGCAGTCTCCCCGGCAGCGACTTCCCGCAGGAGCCGGGCGGACTCGACCGGATGCGTTGGGATAACGCAACCGGATATCATGAGTGCGGAGCCAAGAATTGCAGTGATGTGCGCGTTCTGCATGTCGAGGATTATTCCCGCCCGGCGCGGTCAGCGAGCGATCGTCAGGAAGGAACTCAATATCGAACGATCGCCGCATTCTGCCGCCTGAAAAGTGCGGCGTCGGCGCTGTCATCGCTTTCTGAGCAAGCTTCAATTGAATTAAGCGGATTTGACATTCCTTTTGTGGACTGATACTCAGGCCGCTGATGGCGCCCGACTCGGACTCACCGGAGAGGATTATGCAGTTGGCGTGGGGATTTGCTCCCCCGCTCACAATCGGGGTCGCGGTTCGCAATCGAGTATTTGACTTCCTGGATGCCACGCCTCACACCGTCGAGGAGGTTGCGGAATATGCCAAGGGCTCTACACGCGGCTGGCGAGCGGTGCTCAATTGTTTGGCGGGCATTGGCCTTTTGCGACTGGCTCAGGAGTCTGGGGAATCGGATTGGCACAGCAATCACAGCACGTGCAGGTCTCGGCAGTGGATTGGCCACTTGTTCTTGCAGTAACGCGTCAAATGTCGGACCGGTTCGGATTGACCACCCGGTTCGAATTCCTGGCGGACGACATTCTCGAGGTCGATTTTCAAAGACGAACCCGCTCTTTTGCATGGGTGCTCAGTGCGCGGCCACCATGCAATTGAACAGGCAGAGACGCCTGTTCTACCTTGGCCC
>CAZMNG010000424.1:0-4668 GCA_964567505.1 uncultured Chthoniobacterales bacterium | reverse complement strand
ACCTCACCTGTCGCATCAGGCCCGCTCATCGCGGGCCAGGAGGAGAACAGTGTTCCAATCTCAGTGGAACGGCAGATTTTCTTTTATCCGCGCTTCGTCAGTTTTATCGAGAATCGCGCTCTTAGCGAGGTGACGCTTGCGTTTTGCACTTTTCGACTCCAACAAATGTCTGCGGCTTGCCTGGGTACGCAACACTTTGCCGGTCCCGGTAACTTTGAATCGCTTCGCCACCGCCTTCTTTGTTTTGCGTCTCGCTATCGGTTTTGGCATAAGGAGCGGGAAATCTAAACCCTCGGGTCGACTTGGCAACAACAATCTGCTGGGTGGCTCACGGATTAAACACGAAACTGCATCGATATAAGCCCGAGGCGACTTCTTCTTCACGTTCGACCTGGGTACCGAGGATGCGTTCGATCATTTCGCGTTCGAGGCGACGCACCAATGGAAAGGCCTCAAGCAAATCAAAGATGGGTGAGTGGTATTCCACGATCGCAACCCGGCCATCCGTCGCAATCTCGGACATGTACCCTTCCTGGTTCCGGATTTTTGCGAGTGTTTCTGCCTGCTCCAGAACACCGTTCCCGCGCATCTTGCGGATGTAATCGGTCGTTTTTGCCGTAAATACCGAGTACAGCAGCTTCTCGCCCGCCAGGTGACCGTAGAGGCGATTCGCGGCGTGGAGCAGCTCAATCGTCATCGCATTGGCTCCGGAAGGATAAAAGACATGCGCCTTCTCAGTGAGGCGATAGACCATTTCCGGGCGGCCAACCGGCTTTGGCCGGCGCCAGGTGTCGACGTACCCGGTGCGTTCAAGCTCGTCGCAGTGCTGCTTGATACCCATGTAACTAAGCTTGAGTCGCTGGCCGAGTTCGTTGACGGATAGCCCCTGAGTTTTTTTCAGAGCGTCAATTATTCGCATTCGTTGCGAACGGCCAACTTCGCTTATTCGTTTCATCGGAATCCTGCTCTGGCTCGGCAACCGGCCCGCAAAAGCCGCGGGCTGCACCGCCGGCAAATCGCTGACGATTTCTCGGCGGTGCAGCCTCAGAATGAACAGTCAACCTTACTTACCGACTTTTACGATCGAATAAGTTTTCACGCCCTTGCGATCGAGCAACAGCAAAAGGTTCGGCTTCCCCTTCTGATCGGCCAGCGCCTTTTGAAATGAATCCGTATCAGTCACCTGGTTCCGGCCGACTTCGGTGATCACGTCCCCTTTTTGAATATCCGCAACCGCTGCGGGACTGTTCTCTGCCACCTCGGTCACGACGACGCCGGAATCCGATTTGAGTCCCAGTTCCTGTTTCAGTTCCGGAGTGACATCCTGGACCTGGACGCCAAAGGTGGAGGAGACATTTTCGTTTGGAGGCGGCGGCAGATCGCTGTTGGCGAGTTTACTTGGATCAGACGGCAGCTCTTCGGTGGTTACGTTCACCGTGATTTTCCTGCCATTCCGCCACACCCCCAGGCTGACTTGTGCGCCCACCTTTTTCTTCAAGATCTCGTCTTGAAGCTCTCGTGCCGTTGCGACTGGGACATTATCGACATCGGTGATCACGTCGGCTGGGCGCAAGTCGCTCTTGGCAGCCGGTGTATCGGCCTGAATGGTTCGCACGACGACACCCTTATCGACGCCTTTGAAGACTTCAGCCCGGTTCTGATCGTTCAGGCTTTCGATGATAATCCCGAGCCAGGGACGAACGATTTTTCCGGACGTGATGAGCTGATCACTGATCTGCTTTGCAAGGTTGCTCGAAATCGCAAACCCAAGACCTCGATTCAGACCGTGAATCAATGTGTTCATGCCGATCACGTTACCGTCGATGTCGCAAAGCGGCCCACCGCTGTTGCCGGGATTGATGGCAGCATCGGTCTGGATGTAATCTTCGTATTTGTCCGGAAGCAATTCGTTGCGACCTTTGGCACTGACCACCCCGGTGGTAAACGTGTACGCAAATTTGTAGGGCGTTCCGATTGCGCAGACGATCTGGCCCACTTTCACATCGTTGCTATTCGCAAAATTAACCGTCGGAAGACCGGCGGCATCGATTTTGATGACCGCGATATCCGTGCGCTCATCGAATCCGACCACCTTGGCCGCCAGCGTCCGTCCGTCTTTCAACTTCACGTCGATCTTGTCTTCGCCATCAATCACATGGTTGTTCGTAAGGATGTAGCCATCCTGGCGAACGATAAACCCGGAGCCCTCACTCTGATCGGGTTGATCGCTATCGTCGTGCGGCCCGCGGAAAAAGAAATCAAATCCGTCCGATGGATTTGTCGGATTGCCGGGTCGATTATTCTTCTCAACGTCAACGACCACCACCGCGGGAGCGACCTTATCGTAAACGGCTGTGTACGCATCATTTAGCTGATGCGCGATATCCTGGGCCGATGCTGTGGGCAGCCTGTCGGCAAACAGTGTCGGGGTGAACGGTTGGGTTAACAGAATTAGTCCCCCGAGAGTCAGGGCCGAAGCACGATCAAATACGCTCATATTGCAAATCCACGGTCACGGAAACAAGTTCCGCATCTTGAGTGAAGGGATATTCCTCTACCGATAGCGCGAACGCAACCCTGGAGTCCGGCCCTGAGCGGTCAGACTCGGTTCCTGTGGCGATTGACAATCGAAAGGGAGCCCTTAGCTTCTTTACCGTCTAGTCAAAAAAATGCACACCTTAGCCGAAACCGCTGATAAGCGGTTCCTTTCGTTTGCCCCCGGTTTATGGCCCAACGTCGCTCCCGAGCTTTGGAACGACTGGAAATGGCAGTTAAAAAACCGGGTTACAAACCTCCAACAGCTCGAACAGAAACTCACTCTTACCCGCGAAGAACGCGCCGGCGTGATCCTGTCCGGTCACAAGCTCGCGCTCGCGATCACGCCGCATTTTTTCAATCTCATCGATCCCGAAGACCCGGCGTGCCCGATTCGGCGCCAGGTGATCCCGCGCATTGAAGAAGCCGACCGATCACCGTTCGAAATGGCGGACCCGTGTGGTGAAGACTCGCACATGCCGGTGCCCGGACTGGTCCATCGGTATCCCGATCGTGTTCTCTTTTTAGTCACTGACCGATGCGCCTCTTACTGCCGGTACTGCACCCGCAGTCGCGTCGTAAGTGGCGTCGGCGAACAGGAGCTGCACACCAATTTCGAAGAAGCTTACGGCTACCTGGAAACGCACACCGAAGTACGGGACGTATTACTTTCCGGCGGCGACGCTCTGCTGCTGTCCGACGACAAGCTTCGCGGGATTTTGCGCCGTCTGCGCTCGATCGAGCATATCGAGTTTGTCCGGATCGGAACGCGGGTCCCGATATTTCTGCCGCAACGGATCACAGCTGAGCTTTGTCAGATGCTCCAGGAATTTCATCCGCTTTGGATGAGCGTTCATGTCAATCATCCCCGTGAACTCACGACCGAAGTCAAAGGCGCGCTCGAGCGTCTCGTTAACCATGGTGTGCCGCTTGGAAACCAAAGTGTGCTCCTGAAAGGTATTAACGACGATTTGACCGTCATGAAGGCGCTTGTCCATAAGCTCGTCATGTGCCGCGTACGCCCGTACTACATTTACCAGTGCGACCTGATCCTTGGATCCGCGCATCTGAGAACCTCTGTGGCGAAGGGGATCGAAATCATTGAAGGTCTGCGCGGGCACACGACCGGGTACGCTGTCCCTCAATTCGTCATCGACGCTCCGGGGGGCGGCGGCAAAATCCCGATCAGCCCGGGCTATGTCCTCGAGCACGACCGCGAGAAAATTGTGATCCGGAATTACGAAGGGAAAGTCTTTGAGTATCCGGAATCGGATATGCCCGGAAACGCCGTCCACCATCACGAATTCGCTGACGAATACTTGATTTCCTAGCCGAACGGTTTTGTGTGGACCGTCGGAGCGCGCGGCTGTAACTGCATGCATGGCGGGGATCGTCGTTAAGTCGCGCGCACGGGTATTTCATGGACATGACTGGGTGTATGGATCCGATGTCCTCAAAGTATTCGGCGACCCTAAACCGGGCGACGTTCTCTCTCTGAAGGATGGGCAGGACCGATCGCTGGGCTCGGCAATTTACAACCCGGTCTCGCAGATCGTCGCGAGACGGTTTTCCAGGCGAAAGCAGGATCTCGACCGGGAGTTTTTCACTCGGCGAATCAGTCAGGCAATCGCTTCACGAGAAAACCTGGGCGCGCTCCGAAACCCGGGCCGGATCGTCTGGAGCGAAAGCGATGGGGTACCAGGGCTGATTATTGATCGGTACGGTGCGCATCTGGTTTTGCAGACGCTGACACTCGCGATGGATCAGAGAAAAGCGCTGATTGTTGACGTAGCCAAACGGTTGCTGTCGCCCAGATCAATCATTGAAAGGAACGACGCGCCAATTCGAAAAGCAGAAGGTCTCGACCTGGTGACCGGCGTCTTATTCGGTGAGTATCCGGGCCCGATCGAACTCGAAGCAAACGGAATCCGGTTTCACGCGGATCTGCTCACCGGACATAAGACCGGTCTTTACCTCGACCAGGTGGACAATTACCGGACCGTGGCAGAAGTCGCCGGCGGAATGCGGGTTCTGGATTGCTTTTCAAACCAGGGTGCGTTTGCAATCGCATGCGCCAAGGCCGGCGCATCGGCAGTCACCGCTGTGGAAATCAGCGATTCACTCGTGAAACAA